>NZ_VPEP01000140.1:0-1225 GCF_013417035.1 Acinetobacter sp. YH16053 | reverse complement strand
CCATTCATCAAATTCTGGCAGACGTTTAATTTCAATCATGAGGATTCCTTATCTTCTCACTATATTGTATTCGATCGAATACAATATGCAAGTAATCTATACGAACATCCATTAATTTCGTATAACAGCCATTATGTTAAATAGGAACCTTAGAACAATAGAAAATTATAATTTCATTGCCATAAGGAAGAATATACTTACAATCCTACGTTCGTTTGTAAAGCAATTTGCTGTGAAGCTAATTCAAGTGCTTTAGATTTCCCTAATGGTTTAATATCAGTGCCTTCAGCATATATAAAATCTACCTTATCAATACCAATTAATCCTAATACTGCTATTAAATATGCTGTAACAGCATCTGTTGGAAGATCTTGATGAAAACCACCACGTGAACTAAAGATAATTGATTTAACACCTTTAATTAATCCTACGGGTGCGGTTTCTGTATATTGAAAAGTTACTCGTGCTCGTGCAATTAAGTCGAACCAGTTTTTTAATTGGGTTGGTACATTTAAGTTATACATTGGTGCTGCAATCAATAATAGATCACAATCTTTCAGCTCTTGAATAAATTGATCAGAGAGAGCTACTGCTGCTTTTACCTCAGGTTTTTCATTCGCCTCTCCACGTAAGGCATTAAATATCTCTAAGTTTAATACTGGTAAGTTCATAGCTCCTAGATCATGTTCAATTATTTGGTCAACATAACCACTTTGCTTACGTCTATATAAATATTTATTAATGAGCTGATTACTTAGAGATTTTTCCTGCATAAAACTAGATTTGATAACTAAAATTCTGTTCATAGTAAGGTTCCTAATATGAATTTTAATTAGATTATCATTGATAAATTGGATACAAAAGTGATAATAAATCAACTCATTGATTCCCAATTGGAACTAATATGCGTGTTAATGATCTGAAAAGTTTGATGGCATTTATTAGTGTTGTTGAACAAGGAAGTTTTACTAAAGCATCAGAAAAATTACATCTGACTCGTTCCGCTGTCAGTAAGATGATTTCAAAGCTTGAGGTACAGCTCGGAGTAGTACTTTTTAACAGAGATACACGTCATTTAGCTCTCACAGAAGAAGGTAGTATTTTCTATGAACATAGCCAGCGGGCTGTACAAGAATTATTAATAGCTGAGACATTATTTGAAAGTAATAATCAAAATATTCAGGGAATGATACGTATCTCTATGCCTGTATTATTTGGACAAAAG
>NZ_VPEP01000139.1:0-1227 GCF_013417035.1 Acinetobacter sp. YH16053 | reverse complement strand
ATGTTCCTTCGTATAGAAGTTAAAAGTTGGCAATTATCGTAGAACAACCTACAGACAACACCAATATGTAACCGATAAATAATTACAAAATATGACCGACAGAGTAAACATCATCAATAACTACATCGATGGATACAACCAATTTGATATCAAAAAAATGGTTGCAGACCTTGACGATAATATTGTTTTTGAAAACATTCAAAATAATGATATAAGTTTATCGCTGAAAGGGTTAACAGCGTTTAAACAACAGGCAGAAACAGCAAAAACATACTTTGCAAAGAGAACACAGACAGTTAAATCGTTTAGGCATTTTGACAACAGCACTGAAATAGAAATTGATTATACAGCAATTTTAGCAATTGACTTTCCGAACGGCTTAAAAAAAGGGCAAAAGCTAAAGTTATCAGGAAAATCCGTGTTTGAATTTAAAAAAAACAAAGTGATTAAATTGACAGACATTAGTTGACATTAAAACCAGCGAACAAGAATATGACTTTACTAAAACATAAAAAAATTACAATAATTGGTGCCGGGCCTGTTGGATTAACAATGGCGAGATTGTTACAGCAAAACGGCGTGGACATTACAGTTTACGAGAGAGACAAAGACCAAGATGCAAGGATTTTTGGTGGGACACTTGATCTGCACAGGGATTCGGGACAGGAAGCAATGAAAAGAGCGGGATTGTTACAAACTTATTATGACTTAGCTTTACCAATGGGTGTAAATATTGTTGATGAAAAGGGCAATATTTTAACCACAAAAAATGTAAGACCCGAAAATCGTTTTGACAATCCTGAAATAAACAGAAATGACTTAAGGACTATCCTATTAAATAGTTTACAAAATGATACCGTCATTTGGGATAGAAAACTTGTTACCCTTGAACCTGATAAGGAGAAGTGGATACTAACTTTTGAGGATAAATCGAGTGAAACAGCAGAGCTGGTTATTATTGCCAATGGTGGAATGTCTAAAGTAAGAAAATTTGTTACCGACACGGAAGTTGAAGAAACAGGTACTTTCAATATACAAGCCGATATTCATCAACCGGAGGTGAACTGTCCTGGATTTTTTCAGCTTTGCAATGGAAACCGGCTAATGGCTGCTCATCAAGGTAATTTATTATTTGCGAATCCTAATAATAATGGTGCATTGCATTTTGGAATAAGTTTTAAAACACCTGATGAATGGAAAAGCAAAACGCGGGTAGATTTTCAAGAC
>NZ_VPEP01000138.1:0-1231 GCF_013417035.1 Acinetobacter sp. YH16053 | reverse complement strand
ATTTAAAAATAATTAAAAACCTGAATCATGAAAAATTGCCCTTGGTTTTCGCTTCGCTCAAACTCTATTGAATCTCGCTTTCGCTCGATTCGAGGGGCAATTTTTTGGTTAATATTTTCGTGAGTTTTAGAAAAAGCAAAAGCAACTCGGAATTCGCTTCGCTCATAGTACTTTTTTGCTCGCTTCGCTCGGTCTAGGCTCAATTTTCTACATATGATTTACGCCTTTTTTGACTTCACAGCCTAAAAAGCTGTTTTTCAGGGAGTCTAGACGCGACTTTTTAGTGTTCGCTCGTAGACACTCGCTCTGATATAACGATTAGAGGCAAAAAATAGGGGGTAGACGCGTTTTTTCACTGATTACCAAGATAACCTATGTCAAATAGAGAAAATGGCTTAAAACGCAAATGAGCGCGAAATGGAAAGCAGTTTATAGTCGTACTCAGGACTTTGATCTCAGTTATTTATGTGTGATGAGGGACACACAGATTTTTAATTTCGTTCAGCAGAATCGGCTGCGTCAGGATTTTTTAGTGAGGTCCCCACTAACCGTTTATAAAAAGTCGGATCAAAGACTTTGATTTCACTTGTTTTCTCAAGGTTCTTTGAATTTCTGAATCCGATGCCACTCGAATCTGATTTTCTAGGTCGATTTTTACAAATGTGGTTTGAGGGGTTAGACCGCCAAGTCTATGAAGTCGCCAAACTTCATCCTCAAACCACATTCTTCCAATTCTCTTACACACTCCAACTTAATGGCGTGTCCTTTCGTTACTCATTTCAACGCTCGCCTTTCACTCGAATTGAAATGCTTCCTTTGCCATTACAGCAAAGCCCTACTAAGTCACTCTCCCACAGTTCTGTTTTCGGAAGTTGCCTCCGATTGAATAAAGACCTCTTCAAATTAAAGAGAAATCTTTAAGCAATACGGCTTCGTCACTAAATAAAACTGCTTCCCAAGTTAGTATTAAAACAGTTGTTTTCAGTTTCCTGAAAACTGGCAGAACCCGTGCCGATCTCCTACATACAACACCTACATTCCTATCTCCCCCGATCGCAGTTCCAAGTCGTATCAGGTTTATACAATGCAATATGTAGTTAATAATCATCCACGTTCACGCCTTACCCATATCGACATACACAGCCTAAAAAGCACCATGTTGACGACCTTACAGGCTTGAGCTATCCATTGATCTCGACAGCAAAACAGAATGTCTTCCGACAAATTCACT
>NZ_VPEP01000137.1:0-1236 GCF_013417035.1 Acinetobacter sp. YH16053 | reverse complement strand
GACCGCCTTTAGGGAGAGTATTGCCGAAACTCTCTCAACCGTTTCCAAAGCCAAAGCACGAAGTGCGACGCTTTGGGGGCGAGTTGAGAAGTTGAGAGCATTTGTTTTTTAGAGGGGGGTAAGAGGGCGGAATTATATTACACCCTCTTTTCTGCTTAGGCTATTTAAGTAGTAAAAGTATATCTTAATTAAATGCTTGTCTTAAAACTTCACCTTTTTCTGTAGAAGTTTGACTAGTCGTAGAGTTTTCATCATTTATGTCCAAAATATCTTTTCTTTTTTCGGGACCATAATATGAAATAAACTTACTTATAGATTTATCCCAAGCTAAATAACTGTTGTTATATTCAGATATAAAACGATATCCATCTTTTGATTTTTGAAGTCCTAAACCTTCACGACCTAACCAATAATTAAGTACATGATTGTATTTACCTGCCTCATTTTGAAAATAGATATCTATAAAGCCATCACTACTTCCAGTAAACATAGAGTAAGCACCTTCACAGGTAACTGCTGAAGATCGGATAATGTAATCTTTTAGTCCATCGCCATTAAAATCTACATTTACCAAAAATCCTTTATGGAAAGTGATTTTTGGATTTTTAATAGCCATTTCTTCATCTTCAGCTATACCTTGACATGCTTCAATATAATTAGTTTGGACTGCTTCTTTAATTTCTATAGGAAGCTTATTGAAAGGGATACTATTATTTTTTACAGGGATTTCTGCTAAAGAATTTGTACAAAAAATAGCGATGGATATGAAACCTATGAACTTTTTCATTAATAAACCTATTTATTTGAATTTTATAAAGATTAATAGGTATATCTGAAACCTTGTGCCATCATGCAATCTTGTATCATTTCAGCTTTTTCATTTTGATTTACTTTAGCTAAACCTACGTCATAGCGACATTTTGCTAAAGCATTATTAACATCGTGTGGAGTAATTCCTGCTTTTCTCCACATAGGTTGTGATGTACTACATGCAGAAAGTAAAAGTGTTGAAACAGCTAATGCCCCGATAATTGTTTTTTTCATAAAAAACTCTATAAAACTTAATAAAATAAGTTTTTGATTTTACCAAATAAATAAATTAAGTAATCAGTTAATTATTTTTTTTACGCTGATTTAAGGTTTCTTGTCCTAAATCCTTCCAAATTTGCCATTTCATATCATTTGGGTCTATTTCAGCAGTTTTTAGAAGAACGCCAAGTAATTCGGCTGGGTCAC
>NZ_VPEP01000136.1:0-1240 GCF_013417035.1 Acinetobacter sp. YH16053 | reverse complement strand
GTAGAAGACAAATACATATTGACTGAAAATCTCTGGAAGTATCTTTACAACTATGCCAAGAAACATCAGGCTAAAGGTAACGGTTTTGGCTTTGGTCTGGTAGATCCGAAAAATCCTGGTAGCGTGGCCAGAACCCTTTCGGCCCGTTATCATAAAGACGGTTCGGAAATCCTGATTGACCGCGGCTGGGATATGCAGCGGGGAGAAGAAGATTTTGATGATCCTGATAACCAGAAGAACCGTCCGCGTCGTCTGACACCACGGGAATGTGCCAGACTGATGGGCTTCCAAAAACTGGATGGAGACGACTTCTTCCGTATTCCAGTTTCGGATACACAGGCCTACAAGCAGTTCGGTAACTCGGTTGTCGTACCCGTCTTCACTGCCGTTGCAAGGTTGCTGGAACCTTACATTCTACGGGCAGCAAAAATTCAGGAGCATAAAAAAGACAAGATTTCTGCGTAAAAGCTATAAAAATCACTCAAATAGAGGTACGATCCGGTCAGAAGAACAATGACCGGATCGTATATGGCGACTATCAGGCAGATGTCACAGACAATGCAGGCCCTAGGGGCAACCCGGATCCTGCTCAAACCGCTTTCCAATAATGACAATTCCAAACAGCAAATCTATTTTGGGGGAAATTTTGAAGTTCTTCAGGATTTTCCACTGGGAGAGATCCGCGCAGATGGAGAATCCAGCAAGGGTCCGATATTCAAGGCACCTCTCAAACTGTTCTGGATCACACCGGAAGGTGAAACTGAAGAAGCCACAGGTTCCCAAATTATTCTCTATCCCAAATATCCGGAAATAAGACTTTCCGGATTCCTCCGTGGCTGCTCGCTTGCCCCAAGCAAGATCATGAAACCACCGACACCAGAAGAACGTGCACTATATGCCAGCCAGAAAAGAGGCATGATCCTAGGATTGGCTGAAGACAAAGTCTTTGCCTATACAGGATCATGGGATGAGAAAATTTCAGGGGAAATTCAGGAATATGCCGAACAGAACCAAGACAGACAGGTCCTGTCAGTTTTTTATGAATACTACTCTAGCCTTACAGACAGTCAGGAGCTTCTGATTGGAAAACTCAAAGATATCTATTTAAAGGGACCAATAAGATCCAGAAGATTGGACAAAGACGGTACTGTTATCTTCTACGAGGCACCTAATGGCGCTGGTTTTACCCTCGAGTGCGAATTCGGCATCATTCCAAACGGAAAGGCCAGTCCTGATTTCT
>NZ_VPEP01000135.1:0-1253 GCF_013417035.1 Acinetobacter sp. YH16053 | reverse complement strand
ATATAAAGGCCGAAGTATCTATGATCTATCTCCACTAGTGAAAATCCTGGAAGAAAAATCACCCGAATTAGATATAGTAAAAAAACAGAAAAAAAATAAGAAAGCGTAGGACATCGCCCACGCTCTCAATAATTAATCTCATATTAATTTGAGACCTTTTATTCTCCTGAGATTATCGATTCTTATTTGATTGAGAAACAAGAGAAGCCGCAATCTCTTTAGTTTCTTGACTATATTTATTGCTCTTTAATACAGCAGAAGCAGTAGTTTCCATTTCTTTCCCTGTCTGTTTATTTGTTTTGGTTTGAGCTAATGCAGAAGCTGATAACTTTTTTGCTATAGCTGAAGATGAAGGATCTCGCAAAATCTCTGATGCCTTAGAAGCGACTTTGCTGGAAGTTTTTTTAGCATTATTAGCCATATTTTTTATCTCATTCTGATTAATATCAATACAATTTATACTACATATAGTGTAAAATCAACAACAAATATACTATATATAGTGTTTTATAAAATTATCACTTTTAAAATGGGTCAGAAGTTATGAATCCTAATGAACAAATAGAACAGCCTAAAAACAGATTTTCTTTAGGTCAAAATGGACTATTCGCTATTGGATTAGAAATATGGAAAGAACTTTACGAACATGAAGAATGTGGGATAAATGAAATGGTTGTTTTTTTATCTCTAGCATGTGGAACTGACGCTAGTCACATTAAAAGTACTTGGAGTATTAACTCAGTTAAAAAATACATTGGGCTAACAGAGGTTCCTGCAAAAAAAGCCTTAAAGAACTTAATCGATACAGGCTTCGTAAAAGTTATAAAACCAGTATTAAAAGCTGGAGATCGCCCAGAATATGAAATCAAAAATACTACTAAAGAAGAAGGAAACTATATTTGGCTACCTAATAGCTTAATTGTTGGCGTTAAAGGTGAGTGCTCTCCTGTGAATAGATTGAAAAAAAGAAATGATAAGAGGCTTTTATATTATTTTATTCGATTATATTTTTTTCAAGATATGCGAGAAACAGGATGTATATCGGAGAAAATTATTTGGGCTAACCCATATGAAAATGAAGAAAAATTACATACATCAATAATAACAAGATTCAACCATTGCATAAATTTTCTTAAATTAAATTATCAATGGGTTTGCTCTGGTGATAGTGACTTCGGTATTTTTGGTGAATACAAAGTTGTAGGTCGTGGAAAGCACGAACGTAAAGTATGGGAAGCTGAATATTGTCCTAA
>NZ_VPEP01000134.1:0-1263 GCF_013417035.1 Acinetobacter sp. YH16053 | reverse complement strand
TGAACCGTACCGGGTTTGTCGGAGACTTTTTATTTAAGTTAGGCCACCTGACCTAACGGATTAATTTTATCATAGTACATTGCTTCAAAATCAAAAGGTGGCACATAACCTAGTGCACTATGTACACGCTCTTTATTGAACCAATCTACCCAATTTAATGTCGCAAGTTGTACATCCGCTAAACCTTGCCAATCTGCTTTTAAATATTCAATCACCTCTGTTTTGTATAAGCCATTCACTGTTTCAGCCAAAGCATTATCGTATGAATCACCGGTCGTACCGACTGATGCTCGTAAATTTGCTGCTTCTAAACGATTGGTATAGCGAATGGAAAGATATTGAACCCCTCTGTCACTATGGTGAATCACATTCTTTGGCATGTCTCGAGCATGTAACGCTTGCTCAAGTGCATCGAGCACCATATCTGTATTCATCCGTGTCGATACTTTCCATCCAACAATTGCTCGTGAGAAGACATCAATAATAAATGCAGTATAAACCCAGCCTGAATTTGTTTGAATATACGTGAAGTCAGCGACCCATAGCTGGTCAGGATGATCAGCACTAAAATTGCGTTTCACCAAGTCATCTGCTCGTTTTTGATCCTCTCGGCTACGGGTAGTTTGTTTATTCTTACCACGCCAAACACCTTGTATACCTAGTTTTTGCATCAATCGAGCAACTGTACAGCGAGCAATAACATAGCCTTCACGTTTCAATTTTTGCCAAACTTTACGCACACCATATCGACCTGAACTTTCCTTCCAAATTCGTTTAATTTGTTCAGCATGATGCAAGTCATGTAGATCTCGCTTTGCTCGATGTTCTGGGTTTTCAACGAAATCTAGTGTTCGATAATAGGTAGAAGCCGCGATCGGTAAAATCCTGCAAATCGCCTCAACACCATATAACGCCTTATTGTTATGGATGAAATCTACCATTATTTGTGTGGGCGGTCGAGCTCCGCCTGGGCGAAAAAAGCGGCTGCTTTACGTAGAATTTCGTTAGCACGTTGCAGTTCTTTATTTTCACGTTCGAGTTGTTTAATACGTTCTTGATCTGAAAGTTGCTGTACTTTAATTGGGTTTTGTTTATCTAAATATTTTTGATACCAAACACGTAGAGTTTCAGGAGTACAACCTATCTTGGGAGCAATAGCGGTGATCGCAGCCCAATTCGATGGATAATCTTTCTCGGATTCAATCAATAATTGAACCGCTCTTTCTCTGATTTCAGGGGTATATTTTACTTTTTTCATCGGGA
>NZ_VPEP01000133.1:0-1268 GCF_013417035.1 Acinetobacter sp. YH16053 | reverse complement strand
TTTCAGGCTCTAAAAGCATATCAGCGATACGAATAGCAAATTGTTGGTAGCTTTCTGTACCTTGTGAATATTTCCCCATTTCAGGCATTTCTGACATTTTATTCGCAAATAAATGGCGTTGTGCATCGGTCATTTTTATAAAAAAATCAGGCGTGTTTGGATCTCTTTTTGCTTCAACTTTTGGCTGTTGTTTTTGCTTAAATTTGAAAGAAAAACCTGAAATGATCCGTCCTTTTTTATGCTGTTCATACGTTACAGTAATATCAGTATGCTCATTAATTTGTTTAATTGATGGTTCAAGCACACGCTTTTTAAAGTCACTCATGGCGGTGTATTCACTATCAACAAGACCTAATCTGTTTCTAAACTCACTAAGTTCTAGTTGTGGAACTTTTCCAACTTCACGCCAAGCAATCAGCAATTCATAAAGCCTAGTGGCGTATTTACTGGTTAGGTGAGCAACTTGTTTAGCTTCATATTTTGTAAAGTGTTCTTCCAATCGTGTGATTAAAGGCACTACATCAGGAGCAAAAGTAATTTCTAACAATGCTAGGTCATCTACATAAAATATACGGCTTACCCAGCGAGATCGAACAATGCCGACTTTGCCTGTTTTTTTATATTCGGCTGTATAACTAAATTGACGATTAAACAGATTATTTACAGCTTCTCTCAAAGCTTTATATGACGCATCGGCAGATACATTGAATAGCTTGGCGTAGTCACTAGCATGTATTTCCAGTTTACTATCCGCAGTGATTCCTTGTCCCGATTCTCTAGCATTAATGATAGCTAGCATGATCAAACGTTGTTCCGTTAGCTCTAGGTTGTAACTGGCATTTATTAGAGCATTATCTTTCACGACTAAACTATTTTTCATAAGAAGAACTTATTATTATCTAATTAAAGGACAATGTAATCTAATATCTTTTTAAGGTCAATATTTATAATGTCTTTTAATTAAGAGCAAATGTCCGTTTATACAAGAGCAAATGTCCGTTTATACAAGAGCAAATGTCCGTTTATACAAGAGCAAATGTCCGTTTATATAGTCTGTAACACTTACTACACAAGGGTTTCAACCTGTCTAAAAGCATTAAAAGCTTTAAAAATAATTAAAAGCCTTTCGAGAGGGGAGTGCTTAAAACTGCCCTATGTACTCGCTAAAGCTCGTACTCTATTGAAGCTCGTTCCTCGCTTCGTGGGGCAGTTTTTGGTTAATCCTGTTTGTGAAATCTAAAAGCAAAAGCATTGGTAATGTATTCGCT
>NZ_VPEP01000132.1:0-1270 GCF_013417035.1 Acinetobacter sp. YH16053 | reverse complement strand
CATTGCTGTCCCACAATTTTTCACAAGAGGAAGCTCATTTGAGCTTCCTCTTGTTTTATGGGTATTTTATCGGGTGAAAATAAAGCTTTTAAAGTTCTTCTTTCAAACAAATTCACTTGAATTATTCTGAGTAAACGTTGAACTGTCCAACCTGTTTTTCCTAAATGTCGAGCGAAACTCACCAATAAATAGGCGATCATCGCAATCCAGATTTGTGTCTGAATTGCGTTCCTGCTGCGGCCTAGAAACGCTTTTAATTTGAGATTCTGCTTAATCGCCTTAAAGAACAGCTCAACTTTCCAACGATCTTTATAAATCGCCGCAATGGTGGAGGCGGCTAAATGAAAGTTATTGCTGAGAAAGCTAAAGTGCTTGCCACTTTGCTGATCTCTATATTCAATTCTTCTTAACACTGGGGCTTTTCTTTTTAGGGCATGTGCGCTATTCAGCTGAATGGTTTCATCTTTTAGAATACCTTTGGATTCAAGCACTGGATGTTGCTGGATCACCTGATACACAGATTTAGGCCTAAAACGTGTGACAAATCCAATGTTTTGAGCAGTCAGATTTGCATACCATTGGTAATCGACATAGCCTTTATCAAAAACTACAATGCTGCCAGCAGGAAACTGGAATTTGCGGCCTTGTACCATGTCATTTTCTTTGCCATTTTCAACTGCAACAAACTCAGGAATATCATTGCTGTGATTCAATCCTATACTGAGTTTCATGCTGGCTTTTGAGTCGTGAACTTTGGCCCATTCACATAAGGAAAGCGACAGGTCAATATGACTGGCATCCAAGGAATACAAGGGATTCTTAAAGCGAAATTTATGAGCTACTTTTGAGTGTTCATAGTATTTAAGCAACTTGTAAAATAGCTGTTGATACAAGGTAGCAGGCTGCTGCTCATTGATTCGTGCCAGCGTGCTTCGGGGAATAGACTTTGCTCCGAGATGACTTAGCTTTTCCTGTTGGCACTCCAAATTGGATTGAATATCTCTCAGACTTTGCCTACAAGAGAATTGAGACATCAATATGGCAATAAACTGATCCCACCGGGAAGCCGCTCTAAATTTCTGTCCAACATGGTGTACTTTAGCAAGTTGTTCAAAATCCTGTCGCACAACAGGTTTAATTAGCTCATGAAATACGGTATTCTGATGTGACAAAACCTGAATCCTGGTCGTTAAAGTGTTTGTTTGCACTCATATTTTAACTGTTAGGACTCAGGTTTTTTTATTTAAAGCAAACTATGGGACAGCAGTGG
>NZ_VPEP01000131.1:0-1274 GCF_013417035.1 Acinetobacter sp. YH16053 | reverse complement strand
GCGTGTCACTTTTTGGAGTGAACAAGCCTATACGCTCGATTATTTAGCCGATTTTGTAGAATTACCTAAGAAATTAAGCAAAAAACAGGAAGTTTCAGGGCTTGGGCGTAACTGCACTATGTTCGATACAGTGCGTAAATGGGCATATAAAGCGATTAGAGCACATAGAGGTGGTATTTATACTACTTGGCTAGATGAAGTAGTAAAACACTGTCTAAGCGTAAATGAGGCGTTTTTAGAAGCATTACCCTATTCAGAAATCAAAGCTACAGCTAAGGGTATCGCCACATATTGTTGGAAAAAGGATGCCTACTGCTATCAAGAGTTTATTGATCGTCAAAGCCGAAAAGGAAAGCTAGGTGGTCTAAAGGGGGGGAAAATTAGATCGGATAATTATGCTTCTAAAAGAGTTAAGGCTTTAGCAATGATGAAAGAGGGTATGACTCAAAAGCAGATAGCAACTGAATTAATGGTTACTGATAGAACAATTAGGAACTGGATAAAAAATGATGTTTGATAGCTTATTTAGAAAAAAATCAGATAAATTGATAAAAGAATGAGTGTATACGCTACTATATTACTTCGTTAAATCGTAAGACAAATAACTATGAAAAACATTCTATTAGCAAGTATTACTCTTTTTATCGTTGGTTGTAGTGCTGAATCTGAAACTCAACTAATGGGTGGAAAATTTAGCTCCATGTCACAATGTCTTGAGACGATTAAAAATAGATCAGGCCAGACTCTTAGACCGATGACAGATACACCGGAGAAAGTTACTGGATATCTTGGAGATACGAACCTCAATTTCTACTGTGGAGTGAAGCAAACAGGTACTGAAGGTACTTATATTGAAGGTTGGTTTGATGAGCCAGTTAGTAATTAATTGTATGTAATTCTTAAAATCTAAAATCGTACGTTAATGAAAACAAATTTGCAGAAGTACTATTTTCTGTCATTAACGTACGAAAGCGCATTAAAAAGCGGAAAGTGAGCCTAAATCAGATATCAGCTCTTTTATCTGTATTTTGATTTCTTCTGGTGAACTATTTTCTAAGTTGGTGCTTAACTTTTCTATGTCTTTTAATAGCTTTTCTTTTATTTTTAGATGTGAATATTTTGTTTGATCTAATTTACCTTTATTGTTTAAAGATTTTATTGGGTCTAGTGTGTTGCAGTAGCCGTCTTCATTTTCGTTTCCTGTAATGTATATTGCTCCTTTATTTCTTAAATTATTTATTTCCCTTTTTGTATAATTATCGCTTTTTATGCCA
>NZ_VPEP01000012.1:0-68515 GCF_013417035.1 Acinetobacter sp. YH16053 | reverse complement strand
TCAGCTTGCTTCAAGATACTCATGATCAAGCTGTCTGAATACTTAGATGTTTTCATAGAAAATCTCCTTAAATCAAGGTTATTCGATTTTCTACTTTTAAACTCAATGATTTTTAGGGGGGATTACCATACAACCCACCTCCATCAGGATGTCTTTGTTTTTTTGCACCATTTTTTATGAATTTTAAGTTTTTAACTTCTTTAGCTGTCAGCTTATTTGACTGTTTTGCCATATAGATTTTCTCTTCATTGTCGGTACAAAAATCAGGTTTTTTAGAAAAAAGGATTAGAATTATGCTGATTTATAATTATACCGACAAAAATACCGACATGTGTATCGGGATACTACAGTGTTTTACCGTAGTGTACTAGATATAAAAAAGCGCTTAATTCTTTTAAAATCAAGCGCTTTGAACTACGGTAGACTGCCGTAAAAGTCGAATTTGGCGGTGAAAGAGGGATTCGAACCCTCGATACGCTATTAACGTATACACACTTTCCAGGCGTGCTCCTTCAGCCACTCGGACACTTCACCATAGGCGGTGGATAATAACCAAAAAATAGTACAAAGCCAAGTTGAAACATTTGATTTAGAGAAAAACTTTCAGCGTAGTGCTATGATTCTCAAAAATACCGTCTAAATCGAAGACACCTATGCAAAGTACTGCAAAAAAAGCAGCCTTACCCGTCATTACCTTGGCTGCGCTCGGCGTCGTATTTGGGGATATCGGAACCAGCCCCCTGTACGCCTTCCGACAAACTTTTTTAACGGCCCATCTTGCAATTACCCAAGCCAGTGTATTGGGAATTTTATCCCTAATTTTCTGGTGCATGATGCTCACCATCAGCTTCAAATACGTCACCATTATTATGCGTGCCGATAACAATGGCGAAGGCGGGATCATGTCATTATTGGCATTGAACCTGCGCACCACCCGTATTGCCGAAGACAAAAAAATCTTCCTGATCGCACTTGGCTTTATTGGTGCATCCCTGTTCTTTGGCGATGGCATTATCACCCCCGCCATTTCAGTATTGTCTGCCATTGAAGGACTAAGTATTGCCACGCCTATCTTTAATCAATGGCTCGTACCGCTCTCCATTGGTATTTTGGCAGGACTGTTCATTGTGCAGCGTCATGGTACAGGCACTATGGGCAAATTTTTTGGCCCACTGACTTTGCTGTGGTTTTTAGCCATTGGCGGTGCAGGGCTGCTCAGTATCATCCAAACCCCATTTGTATTGGCCATGGTCAGTCCACACTGGGCGTTTAACTTTGTAGTAGAGCAACCCTTTGTTGCATTTCTCACCATGGGTGCGGTGATTTTAACCATGACGGGTGGCGAAGCACTCTATGCCGATATGGGGCATTTTGGGCGGATGCCTATTCGCCTCGCGTGGTTTTTGATTGTCTTACCTTGCTTGTTATTGAATTACGCGGGACAAGGCGCATTACTGCTACGCAACCCTGCAGCAATTGAAAATCCGTTTTATATGTTGGTGCCTGAATGGGGCTTATACCCGATGATTGGTTTAGCTACGGCTGCGGCAGTGATCGCTTCTCAAGCGGTGATTACAGGGGTATTTTCAATGGTCAATCAGGCCATTCAATTACGTTATTTGCCTCGCCTGACTGTACGTCACACCTCCGATGTAGAGCGTGGTCAAATCTATTTGCCATTCATTAACTGGGCCTTATTTATTTCGGTGCTTATCTTAATTTTATTATTTGAAAATAGTGCCAGACTTGCCAGTGCTTATGGCGTGGCAGTGACCATGACCATGCTGTGTGGCACGATTTTAATTTCAGTGCTGGCCTATGGTTTTTGGCGTTGGCCGATGTGGAAAGTTGCTCTTTTTGCAGTGCCATTTTTAACCCTAGATTTAATTTTTGTGGCTTCGACCTCGCTCAAAATTGTGTCAGGGGGATGGGTGCCAATTTTAATTGGCGCCATCATGTATACCATTTTAATGACGTGGAAAGATGGTCGTGCATTGGTTTTCAATCGTTTGGAAAAAGATGCCTTGCCGATAGACCTATTCATTCACAGTATTAGTATGGGCAATGAAACCAAATTTGTCCCTGGCGATGCGATTTTCTTGACAGGTACGCCTAACATTGTGCCACATGCCATGTTGCATAATATTAAGCACAACAAGGTCTTACATGAACGCAATATCATGGTAACGGTCATCACGCGTGATATTCCATTTGTGGCGCAGCAAGATCGGATTCAAGTCGAAAAACTGGATGATCGTTTTTATCGGATTGCCATGTATTACGGTTTTAAAGATCAGCCAAATATTCCAAATGCCTTGAAACAAGCCTATGAACAGCTTGAGTTTGAATTCGATATGATGCAAATGAGCTTCTTTATTTCGCGTGATCGAATTGTGCATACGGTGGGCGATGGCATGTCACCGTGGCGTGAAAAACTGTTTATTTCAATGCAGCGCAATACCAGTCCTGTGAGTGATTTCTATCAAATTCCAACCAACCGTGTGGTGGAATTGGGTAGTCAAATCGAAATTTAAAAACTGCTCAATAGATTTTAAAAAACCAGCATTATAAAGTGCTGGTTTTTTATTTTTAGCTCAAGATTGGTCTTAAACAGATCTTATTGTTCCGTATCACTTGGTTGTAGATGGCTTAAATCTATATCGTTTACATCTGCGCCCTGTGCCGCAGGTGCTGTGGTTTCAAGCCGTTCAGTCGTGGGCAGATTGACTGCTGCTTGTTCAGATGCAGCAGGGTTTTGTGGTGCAGCATTTAGCGCTTCTGCGGTGACATCCACATCATTGCCAGCATTTACAGGTAAATCGGCTGAAGATGACAATAATGGCGCAGAGGTGGCTTGTATGTGTTGTTCGCTCACTTGCTCTGCCTGCGCTGCGTGTTGCAGTTCGGATTCAGTCCCGACAGGCATCGTCATCGGTACATTGTCTTGAGCCAGATTGGCTTGTTCGGCTGAAATTTGGTTTGCAGGCTGTTGCGCTATATTTTCTGCTGGACTTGTTAAGTTTGTATCTGTACTCGGTACAATGCGTATCTGACCATTGGCGATTAATTCTTGTAGTGAGCCTGCTTGCCCATTAATCGTGGTGCTTATTTTGACTTTAGATAAACTTTCTAAAGTATCACCTGCTTGAATGGGTGGTTCGGCAAAGGCAGAAATGCTGATACTGCTACCAACCAAAGCACAAGCAAAAAGATGAAAACGCATGTATTTCTCCATCAAAAATCGCAAAAATAAAGTTAAAACCAATTTAAATCGTCAATGACATCCAGCTAGAGCAGCGCAATGCGCTTGGGTGTCGCTGAGCGATGTCTTTAACGTGTATTTAGCTTGGCAGATTCGCTAAAACGGATGCAATCAAATCTACCAAACTTGATCTAGACTGATGTCAAAAGTGCTTAAAACTCAGGCTGTGTATGGCTTTTGTGGTGTTATGGCGCGGGTTTTGTTTAATTGTTAGACGAACAAGAGGTGCTTCATATACAAGCTGTGAGTGGATTGTTAAGCTCGGGCAAACTCTGCGGATTTAGAGCGAAGTCACAGTAACGGTTATGGCAAGAAAACGGCGCAATTCCAACAACATTTGGACTCAAATTTTCAATCAAAACAGCTTGAAAGTGCTACTCGGTGTAGTGGCAACAGGGAGTTTTGTGATTGCTTTTGGTCAAGAAAAAATTAGCCAGTGGACTTCACTGGTGCCGAGTTCAGGAAATAGTGCTTGCCTAACCCAGTTCTATCGAGAAACGCCGCCCTATTTACTGAAAAATAGCCTGCAAAAACACAGCTATCCGCTGTGTTTTAATGACTTTAATGTGATGTATTCAGGGGTATCCAAAACCCCGTTATGGGTGGCAGAAGCCTTAACACCAGCGCGTTTGAGTCAGCGGATTCCACGTGAAGATAACTTTCACGAAGAACCGCGCGTCAAAGCCGAGCATCGTGCGACTTTGCTGGACTATCGTGGTTCGGGTTATGACCGTGGACACATGGCACCGAATGCCGACATGACCAACTTGGCAGCCCAGTTTGACAGTTTTTCTTTGGCAAATATGGTGCCGCAAGCCCCTAAAAATAATCAGCAGGTCTGGCGTGAACTTGAAGAAGCCACCCGAGCGGTGGTGACTAAGCAAAAGCAAGATGTGTATGTGATTACGGGGCCAAGTTTTAATGCCAAGCGTCTAAAAACCATTGGGCAGGGCGTTATTGTGCCGACTGCGGTGTATAAAGCTGTGTATATGCCCAAAACAGGCGCGATAGGGGCTTATTACGCGCCCAATAACGACTCGTTACAGGTGCAAGTGGTGAGTGTCTGCTATTTAGAAGAACAGTTGGGCATTAATTTATTCCCACAATTAAGTGAAGAACAAAAGCGCAATACCTATAAATTGCCTTTGACTGCAAATGCTGTAAAAGCCAATACACCGATTGCCTACTCACATTGGGATGCAGAAAGCCAGTGCGCAGAAGATGTATCTGCTGAGCAATTACAAGCCTTGCAAACCGAATTTAAACGCTCAGGCAGTAGTCCTGCATCGGGTGCTAGCATTGATGCAGATACCCAAGATGCAATTGTGAAGCAGTTGATTGAAGCTTTATTGCAATATATTTTACAGTTGTTGAAATCTTAAACTGGGTTAAGATGATGGATATTGCATCCTTCATGCTAAGGTGAATTCAATGTTTAAACCGTTTCAAAATGGGACTGAATCACATGCGATTCATGACTTAACCTTAGAAAATGATTTAGATTGCATCAATGTGTATGGCAATTTGCAAATCAGCAAAGATCAGGCGGGTTTACAGGCAGCCAAAGCACTACAGGCTTTTTTGAATGAAGTTGTTGCAACTTTGGAGCAGACTCCGAATCTGCCTGAAAAGTTAGATCGTCCCGAAGCGGGTGAAATTGAAAATCCATTTTTATAATGGATGCCATCTCAAGATATTAAATCTACTTTAATCTGCTCATCTAAGCCATTAAAAAGCCCGCTCAAACGCTTGAACGGGCTTTGTTGTTTTGTGTGTTTTTAGATAAATCCCAGACATCTTGAAAAGCTGTGGATTTAAAGTTTTGAAGATCAGTCTTCAGCTTTTGCCATAGCGCGATACAGCACCGCACCAATCACCGCACCTACAATCGGTGCAACCCAGAAAGCCCAAAGCTGGCTGAGTGCTGCAGTTTCAGCAAAGAACGCCCCACCTGTACTACGTGCAGGGTTCACGGAAGTATTGGTTACAGGAATACTGATCAGATGGATTAAGGTCAGTGCCAAACCAATTGCAATTGGAGCAAAACCTGCAGGTGCACGTTTGGCGGTTGCACCCATAATCACCATCAAAAAGCCAGCAGTGAGTACCACTTCAATCAATAATACTGAACTGAGGGCATATTTTCCTGGAGATAAATCACCATAACCGTTGGTCGCGAAACCGCCTGTGCCTGCAAAACCTGCCTGACCCTGTACAATCAGATACAACACCAGTGCGGCCAGAGTCGCACCAATAATTTGTGAAATAATATACGGTGCGAGTTCTTTGGCTTCAAAACGTCCACCTGCCCACAAACCAATACTGACTGCAGGGTTAAATTGACCACCTGAAATGTGCCCAAGTGCATAGGCCGCGGTTAATACGGTCAGACCGAACGCGAGGGATACCCCCACAAAACCAATGCCCAATTCAGGAAAAGCTGCAGCCAATACCGCACCACCACAACCACCAAATACCAGCTAGAATGTGCCAACCAGTTCTGCGAAATACTTATTCAATTTGATTCTCCAGTGCTTATTTTTTGAGTTAATTAATCAAACTTCAATTAAATTTATCGCATTTTAGATCGATATTGTGATGAATTTAACACAAATTAAAGTAAAAAGAAGCAATCATGAAGCACGTTGCATCCGCCATTGTTGTGGTGTGTGCTGCGTCCATTGTTTAAACGCACGCTGAAAGGCACTTTGTTCTGAATAACCCAGCAATAGCGCAATTTCTTGCAGACTTAAATGTGGGTCTTGTAAATATTGTTCTGCCAATAAACAGCGTACTTCCTGCATGCGTTTTTGGTAGGTCGTGCCTTGCTGTTGCAAATGACGTTGCAACTGACGTACAGAAATATGTAATTGCTGAGCAATATGTTCAATTTGATACATATTTTTTTGCAGCCCCGTCAAAATGGCTTGCTGTAAACGCTGATCGGTTTGGGTGCTATTCGGTAGCTTTTCCAATAAGGCTTGTGCCTGTTGCAACAATAAATGCTGTAAGGTCTGATCGCCCTGATGAAAGGGTTTTGCCAGTTCGGAAACAGGCAGCAACACTTGGGTAATTGGTTGAGAAAAACGCACTTTGCAATGAAAATACTGCTCATACAGTGCAATATTTTTAGGCGCAGGATGATGAAAATGTACTTCGTGCAGGCAAATATCTTCAAACTGCATAAAGTGCTTCAAAAATTCCATCATCAAGGCAATGGCAATTTCATCGGTTAATTGTGTGGTCATGTGCACGGGCAATTCTGACCAACGAATGGATAAATAATCGTTTTGTGCTTCGACTTGCAACGGGCCACCATCGTAAATCAAGCGATGAAAATCGTGGTAACGCTGTAATGCTTCACCCAGATGATCACAGGACAAGGCTAAATACGCAATGATGCCTAAATGTTTGGGCTGCACGTATTTGGCAATTTCCAAACCCAAAGCAGGTTGTGGTAATTGTTGCTCCAAAGTGCTGAGCAAGTCACGCCAGAGGGCATAATCAAAACGTTCCAGATTTTGAATCTGATGTAATTTTTCTGGAATGGGCAGCTTTTTTGCTTGGTAATAGCACATCAATAAATGCCCTAAGCCACCATAGACCGAGCCCGTATATTCTTTGAATTGTTGCATGTGTTATCGGTTTATTTTTGTCGTCATTTGTCAATGATATTGATTTTTTTGGTCAAGATCTAGTCAATCTCACATGCCTATAGTGAACATCAGAGTCAAGATGTCCTGTGTTTAAGGAGAAATAGCGATGTGGAAAGGATTTCTAGCAGGTTTGGTGGTTGCCAATGGTTTTGAATGGGTGGCACATAAATATATTTTGCACGGAACGCATCGAGCAGGGCAGCGCCGTTATAGTCCTGTGCCTGAAAGTATGAAATCACATTGGGAACATCATCGTGAAGTGCGTAAAACCAGTTTTCACGATCATGGCTATGTCGAAGGGATTCGCAACTGGCGTACCAAAAATGAAATTGTGTCTTTGGCTGTGGTGGCAACGGTGGCCAGTGGCGTGTTCTATCCAATTTCTAAGGGTATGAGTTTGGCTGCGCTATATAGTGCTGCGAATTATTATTATATTCACCGTCGTGCGCATTTAGAGCCAGAGTGGGCAGTTAAGAAAATTCCGTGGCATTATGACCATCACATGAACAGCAATCAGGATGCGAACTGGTGCGTGACCAAACCGTGGTTTGATTATATTTTAGGAACGCGAGTCATTTCAGCACCTGCCTTACAGGAGCAAAATCCGTTAGGCATTGCCTTACCTCGGGTGATTGCACAGGGTTTAAACCATCTGTCTGCTGCATATTTTCCTGCCAAATGGGTCGAGAAAAAATTAGCTGTGGCAGAGCAGTTATCTTAACTGTATTGCAGCAAATGAAGGTTTGTACTGACAGCTTGGGCAAGTCTTGTCGCAAATGGTCAATGTTTTTGGTGTTTTTGGTCAATATTTCAGCTAAAGCTCTGCGTATATTGTGTGCAGTGAAATATCCACGGATGTTTCGGTTGAATATTGTGTGATGATAAATTGATTTTGTTGATTATTTTTTTATAAGTCTATTTAAAAAGATAAAAGAACCTCAGCGCTGTGGTTTTTTGAGTTGATAGGAGTCTTCGGACTCCTTTTTTTCTGCCTAAATTTTACCTTTACTTCAATTTTAAGCTAAAAAAAGTGCAATCTTCAGATTGCACTTTTCACAGTTCGTTTGCACTATGATTTTACAAACGCATTTCAATGCCTTGTGCTGCCAAATATTGTTTGGCTTCAGGAATGGTATGCTGACCAAAGTGGAAAATTGAGGCTGCCAGTACCGCATCGGCACCGCCTTTTAGAATCCCATCGGCCAAGTGTTGTAAATTACCTACACCGCCAGAAGCAATGGTAGGTACCATTACACGGTCATTGATGGCACGCATGAGCGCCAAGTCATAGCCTGCTTTGGTGCCATCGGCATCCATTGAGGTGACCAACAACTCACCTGCGCCGTAGTCCGCCATTTTCACAGCCCATTCAATTGCGTCAATACCAGTGGGTTTACGACCACCGTGGGTGAAAATTTCCCATTTGTTATCACCCGTTTTTTTCGCATCAATGGCAACTACAATACATTGCGCGCCAAAACGCTGTGAGGCTTCTTGCACAAATTCAGGATTAAAGACGGCTGCAGAGTTAATGCTGACTTTATCTGCACCTGCGTTCAATAATAGGCGAATGTCTTCAACCTTGCGCACGCCACCACCAACGGTGAGGGGCACGAACACGGTTTCTGCCATACGTTCTACGGTACGATAAGTCGTATCACGACCATGATGGGTAGCGGTAATGTCTAAAAAGGTGATTTCATCGGCACCTTGTTCATTATAACGACGCGCCACTTCTACAGGGTCGCCCGCATCACGAATATCAAGGAATTGCACGCCCTTAACCACGCGACCATTATCTACGTCTAGGCAAGGAATAATACGTTTCGCTAGCATAAATTTTTCCAATTATTACAGCCGATTATGAAACTCACCCACACAAGCGCTACACCTTGGCAGATGGAGCGGGTATTCTATCAAACTTAGCTCAGGTTTTTCGCAGGTTTTCTATGTCGGTTTATACTCCTTTGACTTTAAAGGAAGTTCAGGTCTTTGCAGCGCCTTATGGATTGGAGGTGGTCGAGCTGATTCCCATTCAAGGGGGGATTCAAAATACCAATTATTTTTTGCGCTGCGACAATCAAAACGAGTACGTGCTGACCATTTTTGAAGAATTAGATCAGCAAGCGGCAGGTGAATTAATTCCTGTATTGCAGCATTTGGGGCAAGCGGGTTTGCCTGTGGCAGTGCCTTTATCCTATTCGGGACAAGCCATTCACCAATTAAAAGAAAAACCTGCACAAATTGCACCGCGTTTAATTGGGCAGCATCCGACACTGGCAACAGTGGCGCAAGTGGAAGCGATTGCGATTGCACAAGCCAAAATGCATGTGGCCTTACAAAATTTTCCTTTGCAGCGCGATCATGTACGTGATCATGCTTATTGGGCAGGGGTCGCACGCCAATTAAAACCAAGCATGCATGTGGCCGATCAAGCCTTACTGTCCAAACTTTTGGGCTTGTATGAAGCTTTAACCGCAGTCTATCCGCAGCGTCCCAAAGGTTTTATTCACTCGGATTTATTCCGTGACAATACCTTGTTTGCAGATGATCAGTTGCAAGGCATTTTAGATTTTTATGAATTAAATCAAGATGAATTGCTGTTTGATATTGCGATTACGCTGAATGATTTTTGTACCGATTTTCCTGAGCTGAGCTTAAATGAAAGCAAGGCGATTGCATTTTTAAATGCCTACGAAACGGTGCGTCCTTTAACCCAAGACGAAAAAGCCTGTTTGGAACTGTATTTGGCAATGGCGGCAGGACGTTTTTGGTTAATGCGTTTGCAGGTGGCTGCTAAAAATGCGGCAGAAGGGCGGACAGGCGCAGATATTTTGCAGAAAAATCCAGATGAAATGCGGAATATGCTGATTGAACGCTTAAAGTTTGTGACAGCTTGAGGGATATAGAACATGCGTGATCAAGGGCGTTTAGTCGAATGGTTTGATGAGCAGGGTTATGGGTTTATTCAGCCGAATGACCACCAAAAAGATCGCGTGTTTTTACACATTAAGGACTTCGCCCGACAAGGGCCACGTCCAATTGTGGGCTGTGCCTTGGAATATACCGTAACTGTGGATGAGCGCGGACGTTACCGAGCACAGCAAGCGGTGTATTTAAAAGCTTCGCAGACCAAAGCAGCAAAGGCATCTGCTGTGAGTGCGAAAACATCCAACATCACGCAAAAAATGCAGCCGATGCAAATATTATGTGTGGCTTATATTGTTGCTTTGGCTTTGCTGACGCTGTTGGGATTGCTCAGCGGCATGTTGTTATTATTCATCAGTTTGATGAATGCGCTGAGTTATTGGCTGTATGCACAAGATAAAGAAGCTGCACAGCAGGGCGGGCGTCGTATTCCTGAAAATAATTTGCATATCGTGGCTTTTTTAGGGGGCTGGCCTGCTGCATGGTTAGCACAACAAAAATTACGCCATAAAACACAAAAACAACCCTTTGGTAAGATTTATTTTTGTACGATAGGCTTAATATCTTGCTGATTTTATGGTTAATTTCTCCGTTGAATCAGCTCAGTATCTAATTGGGAATATTGTTCCAGTAACAGGCTTGTCAGGTGCATTATGTCAGAAGCAGAGCATTCATATTCAGTAGATCAAGACCCACATCGTTCATTGACCATGATTTTATATGTGCTGTATATCGTGGCGATTTTTTCTGCGGGGATATTGGCCGTGATTGCCTTAATCATCAACTATTTAAAACGTAGTGATGTACAAGGTTCAATTTTTGCCAGTCATTTTACTTGGCAAATTCGCAGCTTCTGGTGGTATCTGTTTTGGAATATTGTGGCCTTTGTGCCGTTCTTTTTGGTGTTCTTTAGTCCAGATGCGCAAAGCTTTGCCAGTATGACTTTGGCTGCGACACTTTTCTGTATCGCAGTGGTTGCTATTTCGTGGTTATGGATTGTTTACCGTGCTATACGCGGTTTAATTCGCGTGAATGATAATTTACCGATGTATCATTAAATTCACGTTCGTTCGTCTTTTTAAGATGTTTTGAGCGATCTTGCCTAGATGCTGTTCATTCAACTTTTTGGGATGATGTGTTTCGTTTTAAAAATTTTGGTCGCCATTCGCTGACCAGCACGCCTAAAACCACCAGTAGTCCACCGAACAACGCCAGAACTGCCAAGCGCTCGCCTGCCAAACGTCCAATCAATGCGGCCCAAACAGGCTCACCTGCATAAATAATAGCAGCTTGCGCAGGGTCTACTTGTCGTTGCGCCCAGTTCATCACCAATTGAATCACGGCACTGGCAATGCCTAAGCCGAGCAAAACAGCAAGGAGTGACCACTGAAATTCGGGCAATTGAGTTTCTCCAACCCATGGTGCAATCGCAAAACACAATAACGATGCACAACCCAGTTGGATGAGGGTAACGCGCTTTAAATTGACCCGATTGGCAAAATAGCTAATTAAAATAATTTCAAAGGCAATCGCAATTGAACCGATTAAAGTAATGGCTTGTCCAAAACTTAACTGAATTGCGCCTAAGCCATTGCCTGTTAAAAAGACCAAGCCTACAAATGCCAAAATAGCACCCAACCAAGTCATGACATGCGGACGTTGATCAAAGCATAACCACAGCAATAGCGGTACAAGCGGGACATACAGCGCCGTTAAAAAGGCCGATTCGCTACTGCTGATACTTTGTAAGCCAATGGTTTGAGTGACATAACCTAGCGCAATGACTGCGCCTATGGCAAAGCCTGCATAGAGTTCATCGATGCTAAAACCACGTAAGCTTCGCCATGAAATCAGCCCCACGGCCAACGTGGCTGCGGCAAAACGTAAGCCTACAAACAGTACTGGACTGCTGAAGTTCAAACCGTATTGCACGGTAATGAAGGTTGCACCCCAAATTAAGGTAATCAAAATGAGCGCCAGTTGCGGCGCTTTGCTGCGAAGCATTGGTGAAAGCTGAGACATAGAACCAGTGGGAGATGAAGAAAACTCAAAATGAGTAAAATAAAATCAAAATAAAAAAGAGGTCCGCAGACCTCTTTAAAAATACGCGGCAGAATTACAAAGATTGCTCATCTAAAAGCAACTGTGCCTCACGCAGGCTTAACGTGCCTTCGTAAATTGCACGACCTGTAATCGCACCTAAAATGCCAGGCTGACCTTTTAGGTTGCGTACGTCATCTAAATTGGTCACACCGCCAGAAGCAATCACGGGTAAGCCTGAATATTGCGCCAAGTTTACGGTTTGTTCTACGTTCACACCTTGCATCATGCCATCACGGGCAATATCGGTATAAACAATGCTAGATACACCTGCATCGGCAAAACGCTTAGCTAAATCTGTTGCCTTCACGTCTGTGACGTTGGCCCAACCATCAGTAGCCACCATGCCATTCATGGCGTCAATGCCGACAATGATGTGTCCTGCAAATTTCTTGCAGGCTTCTTCTACAAAAGTAGGCTCTTGTACGGCTTTGGTACCAATAATCACGAACGATACGCCTGCATCCAAATAGTGTTCGATGGTTTCGAGTGAACGAATACCGCCACCAATTTGAATTGGAAGTTCCGGTTGTGATTTTGCAATCGCTTCAACCACAGGTTTATGAATTGGCGTACCTGCGAAAGCGCCGTTTAAATCGACTAAATGCAAGCGACGCGCGCCTTCATTTACCCAGTGTTGTGCTGTTGCCACTGGATCGTCAGAAAATACAGTATCATCTTCCATACGACCTTGTTTTAAACGAACACACTTGCCATCTTTCAGGTCAATTGCAGGGATGATCAGCATGCTTTCGCTCCTTGCCAAAAACTTATTGAATTCAATCTGTGCATCTTAACAAAGTATTGTTAAATATCTAAGCATCTGTTGTAGGTTTTGTTTTAGAGGGACGAATCCGCAATTTGAGTGAACTGTTTGGGATATGCTCGGGCAATAGACCCAAACGCCCCAATTCTTCAAATATCAACACAGGTGCGTAGGCATCGGCGGCAGCATAGGCAATTTGTGCTTCACTGAGCTGTTTGCATGCCCAGTTTGAGGTGCTGATACTTCGGCTTTTAGGGAAATGAACGTGAAATAATAATGCCATGGCATTTTTAAGCCCAAGCGGACTTTTAAAACCAAAACTGCCAAAACATTTGGATAGTTCAATCACGCTATTCAGTTGTATACCTTTTTTACGAAATAAATGGGCATCATTTTTCAGCCCAAAACCTACTTTAATTTGATCGCGATTGGCAAAAACTGGCTGCAAAAATTGCCAAATGTCATCATTGAGCTGAAATAGATAGGCTTTTTCTAAGGTTGCGAGCTGAATTAAATGCGGGCCTGTAGAAACTTCGCCTACATTAAACGTGGGTTTAGATTCAGAATCGAAACCCAAGACAGCTGCGGTTTTCAGTTCAGCTTCAATTGCTAGACATTGCTCTAGATTTTGAATCAGTACAATATTTTGACGCGCAATATTTTCAAACAGTGGCAATTGCCGAATTTCATCAGGGCTAGGCAGGGTACGCAGACGAGTGAGATCCATAACATTCAAAGCGGTAAAGAAGCGGTTTTAGCCTAAAGCGTTTTGCGGAATTTGGCAAAGTTTAAAAGATTGAAAATGCTGTGCAGGACAAAGATTGCAGCGAATATCCTGAAAAAATAGCCCAATAGATGGGCTATTTCGAAATATCAACCAAGTGGAATATTTTTGCTTAGACGTTGCTGAATATACCTGACAAGAAGCTGCCAATAATCGCCAAAATCATCAGCACAATAAAAATCCAAGCCAGTACTTTTTCCCAACCTGCAGTTTCACGTACCGCACCATAGCTATTTTGACGATCATCGCCAGGTGCAAATACCAAATATAAACCCATAATAATATTCACCAAAGGCACCAAAATCAGCAAAGATAACCAGCCAGTATGATTGCGGTCATGCAAGCGGCGGATGGTGAAAATAAAGCTAAAATAGAACGCAACGATATAAATGATCACGAGCAAGATCATGCCGATGCCCATAGAGCCAGAGCCGAGCTCTAGCAATAAATTGGGTGCAACAACGGCAATAATTGCAATCAGTACTGCAAGCCCCAAGCTGAGCAAACAGTTCCACGCTAAAAATGATAATCGACCAAAACGCCCCGCTGCACTGAGTGCAGAATCTTCTACATATTGACTCATTGTTGTAATTCCTAGATTTTTTGAATTTTCTGTCGCATACCGTATATTTGCTCAAAAATCTTGTGAGATATCTCTCTCACATCGCAAACATAGACCAATTATCGACAGACCCTCAGTTTATTTTGAATAAAAGGTATAAAAAACGCTTTAATTTTAAACACAAATCAATGTGCAATAAAAGTGAAAAACATTCACGCAAAAATAAAGCCGAGATTAACTCGGCTTTATTGATTGAAGCATCCTGAATATTAGATATTCCATTCCACAAAGTTTTTTAGTAACTGCAAACCAACAGTGTGACTTTTTTCTGGGTGGAACTGCGTTGCAAACAAGTTGTCTTGATGCAGGGCTGTACAGAAAGTTAAACCATAATCACAGGTCGCGGCCACGATTTTTTCATCTTGCGGTTCAACATAAAAACTATGCACGAAGTAAAAACGCGCATCTTGTTCAATGTTGTTCCACATAGGGTGGCTCGGGTCACGTTGATGTACCTGATTCCAACCCATGTGTGGCACTTTTAAACCTGCTACTTCAGGAAAGCGTTTGACTGTACCTGCAAAAATGCCCAGTGCATCTGCTCCGCCATTTTCTTCGGAATGTTGCATCAGCGCCTGCATGCCTACACAAATTGCAAGTACAGGTTTATTAAAGACCGCGTTGCGTACCACGTCATCAATGCCAGCTTCATGCATGCCTTGCATACAATCACGCATAGCACCCACACCTGGAAACACAATTTTATCGGCTTGTGCAATCAGTTTTGGGTCATTGGTCACATCTACCGTTGCACCCACATGCTCTAAAGCTTTCGCTGCAGAGTGTAAATTTCCCATGCCATAGTCAAGAAGGGCAATTCGGGTCATTAGAGTGTTCCTTTGGTTGATGCCACTGTATTTTCAGCACGCGGATCGACTTCACATGCCATACGTAAAGCACGTGCAAATGCTTTAAATACGCTTTCAATTTGGTGGTGGCTGTTTTTACCTTTGAGGTTGTCGATGTGCAGTGTCATTAATGCATGGTTGACAAAGCCTTGGAAGAATTCTGAGAATAAATCCACATCAAAAGTACCAATACGTGCGCGGGTAAATGGAATATCCATAAATAAACCCGGACGACCCGATAAATCGACAATCACACGGCTTAAAGATTCATCAAGTGGTGCGTAAAAGTGACCGTAGCGTCGTAAACCTTTTTTATCGCCCAAAGCTTGAGCAAAAGCTTGTCCAAGCGTGATACCACAGTCTTCTACAGTGTGGTGATCATCAATTTCCAAGTCGCCATCACAATGAATATCAATATCAAACAAACCGTGTCGCTTGATTTGATCAATCATATGGTCTAAAAATGGAACTCCAGTGTTGAGTGTGCCTTGACCCGTACCGTCCAGATTCACACGAACTCGAATTTTAGTTTCGTTGGTATTTCTCACCACTTCACTGATACGTTGGGTCATAGACACGTTCCTCAAAAAACGTCAAAAATGATTGATGTAAAATGTTTTCGCTGTGACGAAGTCTCAGCATATTAGATTGCTCAGGAGGGTTAATCAATGCCTATTACCGTACATGCCTATACTTCACTGGAAAATACCGAAGTGCGCAGCCAGCTTGAGCGACTGTATGATACCAGCCCTGAATTTGGCGATGGGCAAGATGCGGTAAGCCAACTTGAGCAGAACTTGGCTCAGTATACCCTACTTTACACGGCAGAATTTAATACTAAAGTGATTGGTGCGATTTGGTGCACAGGGCAAGATGATCATCGTACGCTTGAATATATTGTGGTGCATCCTGCAAACCGTGGTCGAGGTGTGGCAGATCGTTTGGTGAGTGAGGTGTGCCGTATGGAAGAAGCCAAAGGTGTGCAGCACTTTCAGCCGGGTTGTGGTGCGATTCATCGTTGTTTGGCGCATTTGGGTAAGTTGTGAGTTTTTAAAAAGCTGACGTTGTGTCTGTCTTTTCAGTTTATCCGTATAGGTCAAAATTAAATTAGTATCGAAAATCCCTTCTCTTGCGCCATATATGGCTCAGGGATGAGGAATATCTTCCGTAAGAGGATGATGGGGGATTGAAGTATGGTTTTAATCGGATTTGTGAAAGAAGTTTATCTAAATCCTATATTGTTTTTTGTGCTTGCACAGCCACAATTTTTAGCTAAGGTTTAAATAGCTTTGCGTAGGCATCTTCCTACTTTGGCAAGACCCAAAGTAGGCAAAAGTCTTTTGTTACCCATACACGACATCCTTGTCGTGATGGGTAACGTGGGGCATCCGTGCCCCACATTCGCGTATCGGAAGTTTGTCAAAATTTAATTGGAAAAGAACTCATTTTTAAATTTTTGGGTGATATTTCAGCAGAAATAGAATGAGGTTGCTGTAAAAGTAAACATTTGCACTGAAAAGCGAAAAAGACTATTGACGATTTACAGCTGAAACTGTTTAATACGCGTCATTGGCGTGATAGCTCAGTCGGTAGAGCAACGGATTGAAAATCCGTGTGTCCCCAGTTCGATCCTGGGTCTCGCCACCATATTCAAAACGGTTAAATGTTTTCAATCCCTGATTCCATCAGGGATTTTTTTTTGCATAAAATTTATGCGATCAAATAAAAAAGTGATGATTTTTATTGACTATTCAGCCGAGATACGGCTTAATACACGGCATTGGCGTGATAGCTCAGTCGGTAGAGCAACGGATTGAAAATCCGTGTGTCCCCAGTTCGATCCTGGGTCTCGCCACCATATTCAAAAAGCCTCAAACAATGTTTGGGGCTTTTTTATGCGCAAAATTTTTTATGTCTAAAATAAAATCTTGTATTCAAACCCGCTTTGCCTCTTCATCTAAAGTCCACAATACGTATTAAACAAGCTGAATTAAAATCAAGCGATCATGGTCAGGGAATGCAGCATGAAAGATTTGTTTTCGCAGGGCAGCGATTTATATCGTCAGGCACGTCCGCAGTATTCAACCGCGATTGTCGATACGATTTTACAACATGTGCCAGAGCGCTGTTTGGCGTGGGACTGTGGTGCAGGTTCTGGGCAGTTTACCCAGTTATTGGTACCACATTTTCAGCAGATTTTAGCCACAGATTTAAGTCAAGCACAGTTGGATTTGGCACCGCAGTGGGCAAATGTGAGTTATCGTACCTGCTTGGCGCAAGACAGTGGATTGGCGGATGCAAGTGTAGATTTAATTACCGTTGCACAAGCGATTCACTGGTTCGACTTTGATGCTTTTTATGCCGAAGTACATCGGGTACTAAAACCCAGTGGTGTGTTTGCTGCGGTGGGCTATGGTCTGATTCAGGTAGAAGATAAGGCAGTGAATACTGAAATTCAGCGCTTGTATGCTCAGACTTTAAAGGGCTATTGGGATGCCGAGCGCCGTTATATTGATGACTTATATCGCACAATTCCTTTTCCATTCCAAGAAATAGTCACGCCTGAACTTTGCCTGAAATATTGTTGGTCGGCAGCTCAGTTGTTGGATTATTTAAATACTTGGTCGGGGCTGCAGCATTATTTAAAGCAGCATACAGAAACGCCTTTGCTTGAACTACAGCAATTGTTACGGCAGCAGCCTACTCAGGTGTTTGGTATTCAGTTCCCCGTGTTGCTGCGTTTAGGTCGTTTGGTATAAAAAGTCAATGTATTGAGTGATTTTTGAACTTAAAATATAAGTTGGTGAAAAAAGGATGTTTCTCCACAGGTGTAATTTACCTATGTGCGAGGTGTCCAATGTTAAAATTTTCTCTCCCTATTTTATTCAGTCTTGCGCTGAGTCTCCCTGCGACTGCTTTTGCCAATCTTGATCAGCCTTTACAGGTCTTGGATGATTGTGCATTAAGTGCAGAATATGGGCAATCCAACAGCTTAAATTTGCTGCATGATCAATACCGCTTTACCGCGCAAGATGTGGTGAATCAAGTTCGAGCTGAACAAAACCTAGACTTAGCAAGCAAATTTGCAACTTTGGGTTCTCGTTTTTATATCAACCCGCAAGGTCAAACTGTGCTGCAAATTCAACGTGATGTGGTGTCTTTGGGTGTGATTGAAACCACACTCAGTGTGGATGGTTTACGCCAGTTAGGGCAGCATTTTATAGATGAATTTAAAGCTTTGGCATTTGAGTAAAATGGAGTGCGTTGTCGCAAATGACCTTGTGACAATCTAAGACATAAAAACTTAAGACATAAAAAAACGCCCTGAAAAATCAGGGCGTTTTTTTATTGCACGCGAATTATGCTGGTTGCGCAGATTCTTGTTGTGCAGGAGTCAACATGTGACCGTGTTCTTCGAAGTTTGCATGCCAAGATAATGCTTCACGAAGTAGGTGAGGAGTGTGACCACCTTTTGCACATGCACGCTCAAAGTAATCATTCAATGCATTGCGGTACATTGGGTGTACACAGTTGTCGATAATCGCACGAGCGCGTTCACGTGGTGCAAGACCGCGTAAATCTGCTAAACCTTGCTCAGTAACCAAAATGTCAACGTCGTGTTCGTTGTGGTCTACGTGCGCAGCCATTGGAACGATAGATGAAATGTCACCGCCTTTCGCAATTGATTTAGTCACGAAAATCGCCAAGTGTGCGTTACGCGCGAAGTCACCTGAACCACCAATACCGTTCATCATTTTGGTACCGCATACGTGGGTTGAGTTCACGTTACCGTAAATATCAAACTCAAGTGCAGTGTTAATACCAATGATGCCTAAACGACGTACTAACTCAGGGAAGTTAGAAATTTCTTGTGGACGTAAAATGAATTTGTCTTTGTAGTGTGCAAGATTACCAAATACGCGATCGCCACATTTTTCAGACAAAGTCATTGAACAGCCAGAAGCGAACTTCATTTTGCCTGCATCAATCAATTCAAACGTACAGTCTTGGAGTACTTCTGAGTACATCACCAAGTCTTCAAAGTTAGAGTGTTTGAAGCCTGTTAATACTGCATTTGCAATTGAACCGATACCTGCTTGTAAAGGTGCCAAGTTTTTCGGTAAACGACCTTGAGCTACTTCGTTTTCAAAGAATGCGATCAAGTGATCTGCAATTGCTTGAGTTTCGTCATCTGGATCGGTCACGTTAGATGGAGAGTCAAGCAAGGTATCGTTAAATACAATACCCACAACTTTTGCAGGGTCTAACTGAATACCTTTGGTTCCAATACGTTGTTCAACGTGAGTTAATGGCACTGGACCACGTGTTGGACGTGCTTCAGGAATATAAATGTCGTGTAGGCCTTCAAATTCTGTGCTTACAGTGGTGTTGATTTCGATAATGACTTTATCTGCATATTCAACAAAGCTTGCAGAGTTACCTACAGAAGTTGTTGGAATAATTAGGCTGTCTTCAGTAATTGCAACTGCTTCAACAATCGCGATGTCTGGGCGTTTTAGCGTATTGTTACGCATTTGCTCAACAGTTTCAGACAAGTGTTGGTCAATGAACATAACTTGACCTTGGTTAATTGCTTTACGCAAAGTGTTGTCTACTTGGAACGGCATACGACGAGCCAAAACACCTGCTTCAGTCAATTGCTTGTCTAAATCATTACCAAGACTTGCCCCAGTAATTAAGTCAATTTTTAAAGGATTGGTTTTAGCGCGTGCCACCAATGCAAGTGGAACAGCTTTTGCTTCACCCGCACGAGTAAAGCCACTCATACCTACGGTCATACCATCTTGAACGAATTCAGCAGCTTGTTCTGCGCTGATTACTTTGTCGTGGAGGGAGGCTAAACGGATGCGATCTAAAGACATGGCGAACTCTCGTAAAATACTAGACTGATACCGATTGTACCGATCAAAAAAGGTATTTTGCATAGGTGTTAGGCTAAGGTCTAATTTTTTGCCTAAATGGTGGTATAAAAATATAAAATAATACATAAATAATTGAATTTAATCGTTTATTTATATATCAAAAGGTAAATATTACAATTTGTTTGATATATTTTTATACAATTTTGATATGCACCATCTGAATTTTTTACTTTGATCGTCCATCTGATTTGCTGTTGGTCTGAAATTGGTATATAGCAAGCCAGATAGAGATCAAAAGCGTCAGCCGTTTAGAAGTGTTCACTCAAACTTTGTTTGATTTTTTCCAGCGTGCCAACATTATTTTTTTCTTCAACGATTTCAGGTTGTAACGGCAGGGTAATGATGGCTTCAAGACCACCGTGTTCACGGTTTTGAATGGTGAGCTCGCCCTGATGAATATCGACAATACGTTTTACAATTGCCAAACCTAAGCCACTGCCTTGTACAGTACGTGCTTCATTGCCGCGTACAAAAGGCTGCATTAAATCGGCAATTTGGTCTTCTGGAATGCCTGTACCGTTGTCTGCCACGCTAATCCGAATGTGTTCATCCAGCACTTCTGCAGACAACTCAATTGGCTCTGCACCATAGCGTTTCGAGTTATTAATCAGGTTGCCAATCAGACGTTTCAGCGACAAACTGCGCGCCTGAATTAAAGGTAATTCTTGTGCGTTAAAGCGAATATCCAACGGTTTAAATTGAATAATCAATTCCTGCAGCAAAACATTTAAATCGGTTTCTTGTAATTCTTCATCGGAACCATCACGCATATAAGAAATGAATTGATTTAAAATCGCATCCATATCTTCTACATCGTAAATTAAGCCTTCTTTTAAAAAATCATCATCGGGCATCATTTCGGCACTTAAACGAATCCGTGTCAGTGGCGTGCGCAGGTCGTGTGAAATACCTGCCAACATGATACGACGGTCACGTTCAGTCTGTTCCAAGGTATAAATCATGTGATTAAAGGCTTGGTTGACCTCACGAATTTCCTGCGGACCGTGATTGGTTTCCAAATAAGGTGCTTTGCCTGTTTTACTGTAGCTATTGGCGGCATTTTGCAGACGACGCAAAGGACGATTCAGCTGACGTACTAGAGTTAAAATAATCGCTGCAGCAAAAAGCGGAATACCCAAAAGCCAGCCAAAGACCAGTTCAGGGCTGTAGTTGGCATAGGTTTTAAGGGGTTCACGTACCCAGTTGCCATTCATTTCTGGGGTTTGAATCCAAATACGCGGGCTTGGTTTGAACTGGAAATAGACCGTGACATCCTGCATTTTTAATTCAGTTGCCAGTTTCTTTTCTATTTGTTGGGTAAAAAACTCTGCAATGACTTTTTCCCTTACATTAGGAAACTCACGTGGATCGGTTACATATTCAATGCCGACCCGATTTTTAAGCCACGCATCGACATCGACTTCGGCTTCATTGTGAAAAATGCGCAAATCTGGATTGTTTAAAATTTCCAGTTCAACCGCTAAATAGCGGGCGTGTTGTTGAATTTCAGGTAAATACAAGGTGCGCCAAAAGAACCACAACGACATAAACAGGCTAAACAACACCACAAAAACCACCAGTACCGTGGTGCGCATGGCTGCAGAGCGTGGTTTGATTTTGTCCAGAAAACGCTCCCAACGAGTACGTTTCTTTTCAGAATACGCCACATAGTCGGTAAATTCTTGTGGGTCGATGGGTTCGAGTTTCACATATTGTCCTGTGGCAGAGGTTGTAAAGCGAATTTGGTGAGTGAAATTTTATGATGAATATACTTTTTATTGGAGTGTTTGTTCTTTAAATCATTGCACAATGATCGGTGTGTTTAAATATTAGTCATTGCATGAAGATGTGAGGCTGAAGCCCCACATCATTTTCAACTTATTCCGCGCCATCTGGAACAAATACATAACCTACACCCCAAACCGTTTGAATATAACGCGCACGAGCAGGGTTTTCTTCAATTAAACGACGTAAACGTGACACCTGAACATCAATCGAACGCTCCATCGCACCCCATTCACGACCACGCGCTAAATTCATTAACTTGTCACGGGTTAAAGGCTCACGAGGATGTTGTACCAACGCTTTGAGTACTGCAAATTCACCTGTAGTTAGGGTCACGACCTGACCTTCACGGGTTAAAGTGCGGGTCGATAAATCTAGTGACCATGGGCCAAAACCGACCACTTCCATTTGCTGACTTGGTGCGCCCGGAACTTCTCGCACTTGACGACGTAATACGGCACGAATACGTGCTAACAGCTCGTTTGGATTAAATGGTTTTGGCAAATAATCATCTGCACCTGCCTCAAGTCCTGCAATACGGTCAGAGTCACTACCGCGAGCCGTGAGCATAATAATTGGCGTGTCGATGTTAGATTGACGTAAACGACGGCAAATACTTAAACCATCTTCAACAGGCAGCATAAAATCAAGCACGATTAAAGAGAACAGTTCACGCTGTAACAAACGATCCATTTGTGTCGCGTCGTGGGCAGTTTTGACCACAAAGCCCTTATCTTCCAAGAAACGCTGTAACAGGGTACGTAAACGCACATCATCATCGACAACGAGAATGCGTTCAACGCGGTCAGTTTCGCTGTGTACGGTATCTGTTTTTTCAGCAGGTACAACTAAACTCATGATGTGCTCCTTTATTCTTTATTGTCATCGTAAACAAAAAGTTGAGTTGGCTTTGAGTATACGATTCATTGGTATCTATTGCCTATGCTCTAAAGCAACAAATATTGCAGATAAAATCAAGACATAGATACCAAATATATACAGCATTCCCATGCGAAAAACTGACATATTTGCCCATTTGAGTCTAACATAAGCCTGAATTTTATTTAGATTTATAAAATTTTGCCGAATTGGCAAAAATCGCCAAAAAACCACCATTTATAAAATTCATAAAACAATTGTGGATTTTATAGTCTTGGTCTTTATAATCATGGCTTTTAGTACTTATCCTTGTAGGATCACACACGATGACTGACTTAGTTCAGCAGTTAGCAAAAGAACTTGCCGTACGACCAAATCAAGTAGAAGCTGCCATCAAACTTATTGATGAAGGTGCTAGCGTTCCATTTATTGCACGTTACCGTAAAGAAGTGACGCAAGGTTTAGATGACACGCAGCTACGTCAGCTCGATACACGTTTATCGTATTTACGTGATTTATATGAGCGTCGCGAAAAAGTAATAGAATCACTCAAAGAACAAGATAAATTATCTGATGATTTATTGGCACGGGTTAACGCTGCTGAAACCAAAAATGCTTTAGAAGAAATTTACGCGCCTTACCGTCCAAAACGCACCAGTAAATCGTTTAAAGCTAAAGAAGCAGGTTTAGGCCCAATTGCAGCGCAAATTTTTGCAGAACAGGTTGAGCCAAGCGAAGCTTTAGCAGGCTTTAGTCATGCAGACTATCCTGATGCAGACAGTCAGCTAGATGCGGTACAACACATTCTGATTGATGAATGGGCACAAAATATTGCCTTAACCACAGAATTAAAAGAAATTTTTGCCAAAACAGCGGTATTAAAAAGCTTGGTTGCTTCTGAAGAGAAAAAAGAAGTGGGCAAAAAATTCCGTGATTACTTCGATTTTTCAGAAAACCTCAACAAAGTGCCTTCACATCGCCTATTGGCGATGTTGCGTGGTCGCCAAGAAAACGTCTTGGGTTTAAAAGTTGATGGTGAAGACAGTGCACCTTTGGCACGTATTGAAACTGAATACAATTTAGATCAAATTCAGCCGCAAGCACGTCAGGACTTTTTAAAGCAAACGGCAAAATTGTTCTGGTTGGGCAAAGTGCGTCCACAAATCGAACATTCATTATTGACTGAAAAGCGTTTGGCTGCCGAAGCTGAAGCGATGGATGTCTTTGCAGAAAACTTGCGTCATTTATTGCTCTCTGCACCTGCAGGTGCGCGTTGTACGCTGGGCGTAGACCCTGGCATCCGTACAGGTGTCAAACTGGCTGTGGTGAACCAATCTGGCGATGTGGTTGCACATAGCACGGTTTATCCATTTGCACCTAAAGAAGACAAAGCAGGCGCGATTGAAGAACTTGCACGTTTATGCCGTGAGCACAATGTTGATTTAATCGCGATTGGTAACGGGACTGCAAGCCGTGAAACTGAAGCGGTTGTGGCAGAAATGATGGCGGCGCACAGTGACTTGAAATTAACACGTGTGTCTGTATCTGAAGCGGGTGCATCTGTGTATTCAGCTTCTGAATTGGCATCGCAAGAGTTGCCAGAACTAGATGTGTCGATTCGTGGTGCAGTGTCGATTGCACGTCGTTTGCAAGACCCATTGGCAGAGTTGGTAAAAATTGATCCAAAATCAATCGGTGTGGGTCAGTATCAACATGACGTGAATCAGGCAGGTTTAGCAAAAACCTTAGAAGCTGTGGTAGAAGACTGTGTGAACTCGGTCGGTGTCGATGTCAACACGGCATCTTCAGCAATTTTGGGTTATATCGCAGGTTTGAATAAAGCCATTGCACAGCAAATTGTTGAATACCGTAAAGAACATGGCCGTTTTGACAATCGCCAAGCTTTGAAAAACGTACCGCGTTTAGGCGAACGTACTTTTGAACAAGCAGCAGGTTTCTTACGTATTCAGGCAGGTTCTGAGCCTTTGGATGCTTCTGCAGTGCACCCTGAATCTTATGGTTTAGTAGAAAAAATTGTGGCTGCCAAAGCGACCACGGTTAAAGATATTATTGGTAATACTGAAATTATCCGTTCGGTGAATGCTGAAGAATTTGTGGATGAGCAAGTCGGCTTACCAACTATTCAGGATGTTTTGTCTGAATTGGAAAAACCAGGTCGTGACCCACGTCCTGAATTCCGTACGGCTAAATTCCGTGAAGATATTACTGAAGTGGCGCAGTTGACTGAAGGCATGCAGCTTGAAGGTGTTGTAACCAACGTGACCAACTTTGGTGCTTTCGTGGATGTGGGCGTACATCAGGATGGTTTGGTGCATATTTCTGAGTTGGCCAATGAATTTGTGGCTGATCCGCATAAAGTGGTGAAACCAGGTCAAATTGTTCAAGTGCGTGTGTTGCAGGTTGATGTAGAGCGTAACCGTGTGAATTTATCGATGCGTCCTGAAGGTTCGGCTGCACCTGCAAAAGCAGCGCGTGCACCACGTCGTGATCAACAACAGCGTACAGAGCGTAAGCCACAAGCGAAACGTCCACAGCAGTCACGTCCTCAGACTGAGCGTCCACAAGCGAAAAAACCACAAGCCGCTAAACCACAAGAAAATAAAATTGGTGGTTTAGGTGCATTGTTGTTACAAGCAGGGATTAAAGGTTCGAAGTAATTTTGAATTGCTCTAACAAAAAGCTCCCGAAATTCGGGAGCTTTTTGTTTTGCAGGAACATTTTTATATACAGATTTTTTGATGGATTTTAAATCAACGGTACAATCCAACTCACCAAAATCAGCATAATTCCCAAATGTCCAAGTTTACGAGTCACTGCGACTAGTTTTGACGGTGGTGCTTCAAGTTGGCGAGCATATTCCTGAAGATTTAAACCTTGTGAGGCTTTGCTGCTAAATAAAAATACGCCCAAATCAATACAAATTAAAATCGTGCCGACATCGGCAACAACCTCTAAAAGTTCATATTCTTGCTGATAAAGCGCCGTTGCAACCTGATAACTCAGAAACAAGGCAAAGGCAAAACAGCCATACTGTAAAATGAGGGCCAGTGCTCGCATAATCCATTCAAAATACTTAAAACAGCTGTGTTATAGCATAAAAATGCGGTGCAATTGAATGTTTTGTTATGGTTGAGATTGTGGATCTTAAATAAGCAATTAACGGATTAAGCCTTGCAGAACAAAACTTGTGGCAATACTGCCTGCTGCCAATTTAGACATGAAATAACTGTAATTAGAAGAGGCAGAAACTTCGGACATCGCACCAGATGAATGCGACATGGGCACGGCAAGTTGGCTGCGATAGCCCAATTCGACTAACAAGACCACCAGGCCTGTCAGTGTCATCACTTGAAATGTGTCTACATGATTGCGCGTAAGCTCAGTATATAAGTGATAAAAACTTAAGCCCGCAGCAGAAAAACAAAATAGCTTAAACAGATACAGAGTTTTCATGTGTTGTACCTTTCATTATTGTAATGTCATTTTGAATGCTATTTCTTAAACCAATATTAAAATCACATGAAAAGTTGCGGCTGCACAATTTAAAAATTGTTGAAGTGATGTTGTATTGTTGTGCGCTGTTCAACCTAAGCTGTAAAAACAAATAGGCGACCCGTAGGTCGCCTAAAGCAAAACTTGAATTGTGTATAAATTACCAGTGTTCACCTGGGAACAAGCGCGCATACGCTTTTTGTACCCAGTTCAGTTTTTGCTGCTCGCCCACAGAAGCGGTAGAGCTTGGGAATAAGTTATAACCAATCGACATGAGTTTGTTGTTAATGTCTGGTGCAATCGCATAAGTGATTGAAGCCAAACGACCCAAATGTGTCGCAATTTTCTTCGGACGTTTCACAATCGCATAAGCAATTAAATCTGCCGCTTGCTCAGGTGAAAGGGTGGGCACGTACTTATAAATTTTGGTTGGTGCGATCATTGGGGTACGAACCAATGGCATATACACCGAAGTAATCGCAATTTTGTGTGTATGTGCTTCTGCAGATAGACAGCGACTAAACGCATCCAATGCGGCTTTAGATGCCACATAAGCCGAGAAACGCGTTGCGTTGGCTAATACACCAATCGAGCTGATGTTGATGATGTGACCATCTTTACGGTGCATCATCTGCGGCAAAATATTGAGTACCAAACGCACAGCACCAAAATAGTTGAGCTGCATGGTACGTTCAAAGTCGTGGAAACGATCAACCGACTCATGTACTGCACGACGGATTGAGCGGCCTGCGTTGTTAATTAAAATATCAATATGATCGACAGAGGCAAGAATTTGTTGCGATACAGCATCAATAGAGTCCATATCGTTTAGATCACAAGGGAAAACTGAAGCCTTGCCACCACGTGCTTCAATTTCAGCTTTGACTTGTTCGAGCGTTTCCTGAGTACGTGCCACCAAAAGCACATGCGCACCTGCATCGGCTAGCTTATGTGCCACGGTTAAACCAATACCACTCGATGCACCTGTAATAAGGGCAACTTTACCATTTACACGCTGTTGAAAAAGTTTCTCTAATTTTGGCTTCACGCTAATATTCCTGATTTAGATTCCTGAGTTGTCATTTTTATTGAGATTGACGATTCAAATTTCAGACTGAATTTGAACTGTTTTACTTGGCTTTATGATAGCCGATTGCACAAAAAAAGCTATGGAATAAGTGGTTGAATTTAAAAATGAATTTAGAGTAATTGCTCTATTTTTGTGAGCTGTATATCTTTATTTTTACCATGAAATAAAGCTAATGCAAAGACATACAAAGAAAAATTAAAATAAAAAAGCATCCTGTTGAAATTAATCAGCAGGATGCCAGTACAAAGTTTGAACTGATGAGTTTTTATACGGCTGCTAAAGCTTGCTCTAAATCGGCAATTAAGTCATCGGCATGTTCAATCCCGATGGATAAACGCACCATATCTTCACTCACACCAGCCGCTTTGAGTTCATCTGCACTCAACTGACGGTGAGTGGTGGTTGCAGGGTGGCAAGCCAGACTCTTGGCATCGCCAATATTGACCAAGCGTGTGAATAATTGCAGTGCATCAATAAAGCGGGTTCCGCCTTCACGGCCATCTTGCACACCAAAAGACAGAATTGCAGAAGGTTTGCCTTTCACATATTTTTGTGCCAACGCATGTTGCGGGTGATCTTTCAAACCTGCGTAATTGACCCATTTCACTTTTGGATGTGCCTGTAAATATTCCGCTACTTTTTGCGCGTTTTCAGTATGGCGTTCCATACGCAGGCTTAAGGTTTCTAAACCTTGTAAAATTAGGAATACGTTATGCGGGCTAATCGCTGCACCTGTATTGCGTAGTGGTACTACACGTGCACGTGCAATAAATGCTGCAGCGCCTAAGGCTTCTACATAGTTCACACCATGGTAACTTGGGTCAGGTGTATTTAAGGCTTTAAAACGCTCAGGATATTTGCCCCAAGGGAATTTACCGCTATCGACAATAATTCCGCCAATAGACGTACCGTGACCACCAATATATTTGGTCAGTGAGTGAATGATGATGTCTGCGCCAAAATCAAATGATTTTTGCAAGACAGGCGTGGCTACAGTGTTATCCACCACCACTGGAATGCCGTATTCGTGCGCAATTTTCGCAATCGCTTCAAGGTCAATAATATTGCCCAATGGGTTACCAATGGATTCTACAAAGACCAGTTTGGTTTTGTCATCAATCAGGTCGCGTAAGCTTTCAGGCTGTTGATAATCGAAGAAACGTACTTCAATGCCTTGTTTGGGCAAGGTGTGGGCAAATAAGTTGTAAGTACCGCCGTATAAAGTTGATACTGAAGCAATGTTATCGCCTGCTTCGGTAATGGTCTGAATTGCGTAGGTAATTGCAGCCATACCCGATGCTAAAGCCAATGCGCCAATACCGCCTTCAAGTGCTGCAACACGTTGCTCCAATACTGCAGTGGTTGGGTTCATAATACGGGTGTAAATATTGCCTTGTACTTTTAAATCAAATAAATCGGCACCATGTTGCGTATTATCAAAGGCATAAGAAGTGGTTTGGTAAATAGGCACAGCCACGGCTTTGGTGGTTGGTTCTGGGCTATAGCCTGCATGAATGGCCAAAGTTTCGTCTTTATAGGTCATGTTTACTTCATCTTCGTGAGTTAAATTGGTTTGAGTCTAGCACTTTTAAATATGAAAGAAAGTGTAAAAATGCTGCAATATTTAGCTGTAAATTTGATATAGCAGGCAAAAAGTCCTGTGCTTATCCGCTGATCGCTAGAGTTGTAACAAAGCATGCAAGATGTTTGTGGTGTCTTATTTTTTCTCCGTATTCAGGTATAATACCCGATTATTTTTTCGCTCATTAGAGCAGGGGCTGCTCATCTGAGCCCCAGATTTGGTTTTCTATTGAGGAGTCCTACGTGGCCCAATATATTTATACGATGAACCGAGTGTCGAAAATGGTTCCGCCTAAGCGCGAAATCTTGAAAGACATCTCCTTATCATTTTTCCCAGGTGCGAAAATTGGTGTGCTTGGTTTAAACGGTGCAGGTAAATCGACTTTGCTCCGTATTATGGCGGGCGTAGATAAAGATTTCTCTGGTGAAGCTCGTGCACAGCCAGGCATCAAAATTGGTTATCTTGAGCAAGAACCACCACTAGACCCGAGCAAAGATGTACGCGGCAACGTGGAAGATGGTGTGCGTGAAGCTTTAGATGCTTTAGAGCGTTTAGACCAAGTTTTTGCAGAATATGCAGATCCAGATGCAGATTTCGACAAACTTGCAAAAGAGCAAGAGAAGTTAGAAGCGATTATCCAAACTTGGGATGCACACAACCTGAACAATCAGCTTGAACAAGCAGCGGCAGCATTAAATTTGCCAGCTTGGGATGCTGATGTTAACAAATTATCGGGTGGTGAGCGTCGTCGTGTGGCTTTATGCCGTTTGTTATTGTCTAAACCAGACATGCTGCTTCTAGACGAGCCGACGAACCACTTGGATGCAGAATCTGTATCTTGGTTAGAGCGTTTCTTAAAAGACTTCCCGGGTACGATTGTGGCAATTACCCACGACCGTTACTTCTTGGATAACGTTGCAGAATGGATTTTAGAACTTGACCGTGGACATGGTATTCCATATCAAGGTAACTACTCTTCATGGTTAGAGCAGAAAAATAACCGTTTAGAGCAAGAACAGAAGCAAGAAGAATCTTTTGCTAAAGCCTTGAAAAAAGAATTGGAATGGGTACGTTCCAATGCGAAAGGCCAGCAAAAGAAAAACAAAGCGCGTATGGAGCGTTTTGAAGAGCTTAACTCGCGTGAATTCCAACAGCGTAACGAAACTTCTGAAATTTATATTCCACCTGGCCCACGTTTAGGGAACAAAGTGGTGGAAGTGGAAAACATCAGCAAGTCATTTGGTGATCGCTTACTTTACGAAAACCTTTCCTTTACTGTGCCGCCTGCAGCGATTGTGGGGATTGTCGGTCCAAACGGTGCGGGTAAAACGACTTTATTCCGTATGATGACTGGCGAGCAGCAACCTGATACGGGCAGCGTGACTTTAGGTGACTCGGTAAAAGTGGCTTATGTCGGTCAGATTCGTGACACTCTAGATGATGACAAAACTGTTTGGGAAGAAGTTTCTGGCGGTTTAGACATTTTGAAAGTGGGCGATTATGAAATTGCATCGCGTGCTTATATTGGTCGCTTTAACTTTAAAGGTCAGGATCAGCAAAAACGCGTTGGTGAATTGTCGGGTGGTGAGCGTAACCGTTTACAACTGGCAAAAATTCTACAGCAGGGCGCAAACGTGATCTTGCTGGATGAGCCATCAAACGACTTGGATATTGAAACTTTACGTGCACTGGAAGATGCAATTTTAGTCTTCCCAGGTACAGTGATGGTGGTATCGCACGACCGTTGGTTCCTAGACCGTATTGCAACGCACATCTTGTCATTCGAAGATGAGCAACCAGAATTCTTTACAGGTAACTATACTGAGTTTGAAGAATATCGCCGTAAGAAATATGGTGATGATCTGGCAACCAAACGTAGCAAATACCGTAAAATTGGCGCTTAAGTCTAAAAACTTGAGTTCTCATTAAAAAAACCAGCCGAGAAGGCTGGTTTTTTTATATTTGCTCGATGATGTGGTCTTGTGATCAACCTAGCAACATTTTTCTTAATCTAGATGTAGACCAGTGAGGTTTAAACTTCCCACTCATGTGCACATTCACGGCACTTCCATTTTTTTTGTGACTGCATAAAGGCTTGCATAGAAATTTTGAAATCAGGCAAATCACGATAAAATAAGAAACCTGCAATTACACACAGCACAAATACCGACACAGTAATGCTTTGTAAGGTTGTGCCTGCACCATCACCAAAAATCCACATGGCGATACTGATCAAGACAAGAAGTAATAAGACAAATACCGCTGGAATAAGCATCACCAAGCTTTTTGGCACCACAGGACGCGGTGTTGTTTGACCTGCCTGCGCAACAGGCATGATTTTTGGGCTTTGACATTTAGGGCATCGGTATTGCATTACAACTCCAAAATTCTAATCTGATCGTTATTCTAACCAAATGTACGGCAAATCAAAAACAGTCTGTCAGAAAACAGGGCAATAAAAAAGCCCAAGTCATTGCTTGAGCTTTATTATAAGATGAAGATAAGTGAATTTATATTCATCTTGAATATGGCGTCCCTACGGGGATTCGAACCCCGGTTACCGCCGTGAAAGGGCGATGTCCTAGGCCTCTAGACGATAGGGACTTGATGAGGCAACACAGGTAAAGCCTTATTTAAACTTGGTGGAGTCAAGCGGGATCGAACCGCTGACCTCTACAATGCCATTGTAGCGCTCTACCAACTGAGCTATGACCCCAGTCTGTGTGAGCGCAATATTAGGGCTATTGCGCGCACACGTCAACAAAAAAATGAATTAAGCTGGATCAATTGCATCATTTTTCGGCAATTTGATGCTTTCATTCAGTTTTTCCCAGACTTTAACTTCTTTTTTGCTTGGTCCGCCAACCACTTCTAAGGCATGACGCAAACGTGCAAAGGTCAGGTCAGGACCAATGGTGACCATGGTTTGCATCACAGGTGTAGATGCGGTTGAACCTGCAATTGCAATAAAGAACGCAGGCATGAAATCACGCAATTTGATTTCCATTTGGTTGGCTAAATCCATTAGGGTTTGGCTCACCGTGTCGTTGTTCCAAGTAAATAGACTTTCTAAACGCCAAATTGCAAATTGTAGGCTTTGACGCACTTGTTCTTCAGACAGTTTTTTACTTTCAAACTGTTCCTTGCTCAAGCTTGGGAAATGGTTGAAGTAATGTGCAGACCAATTGACCGCTTCTGAGAGTAAATTAATACGCGGTTGAATCGCGGCAGCAATCTCTTCCAATTTGGCACGATCTGCTTTCCAAGCCAATAAGGTATCTAACAGCTCAGCAGGTGAAAGCGCTTTAATCCATTGACCATTCAGCCAATTGAGTTTTTCCACATCAAAGATAGGGCCGCCTAGTGAAACACGTTGAATATCAAAGTGTTCAATCATTTCGGCTAAGGTGAATTTTTCACTTTCATCTGGCATTGACCAACCCATGCGACCTAAATAGTTCAGCAAAGCTTCAGGTAATACGCCAATGTCTTTGTAGTAGTTGATTGAAGTTGGGTTTTTACGTTTAGATAATTTTGATTTGTCTGGGTTACGCAACAATGGCATGTGGCATAACACAGGCATATCCCAACCAAAATATTGATAAAGCAATTGGTGTTTCGGTGCCGATGGAATCCATTCTTCACCACGAATCACGTGAGTGATTTGCATCAAATGGTCATCGACCACATTCGCCAAATGGTAAGTTGGTAAGCCATCGGTTTTCAGTAAAATTTGCATATCGACTTGCGCCCATGGAATTTCCACTTCACCGCGTAGCATGTCGTTAAATTTACATACGCCTTCGGTTGGCACTTTCATACGAATAACATGCGCTTCGCCTGCGGCTAAACGACGCTGTACTTCATCTGCAGACAAGTTTAAACCACGACCATCGTAGCGCGGGCTTTCACCACGTGCTTGCTGCTCTGCACGCATTTGATCCAGTTCTTCGCTAGTAGCGAAGCAATAGAAAGCATGTCCTTGTTCAACCAATTGCAAGGCATATTGCTTATAAATATCCATACGTTCAGATTGGCGATACGGTGCATGCGGGCCGCCGACATCTGGACCTTCTGCCCAATTTAAGCCTAACCAACGCAATGAATCCAAAATCATTTTTTCAGATTCTGGAGTTGAACGCAGTTGGTCAGTATCTTCAATACGAAGAATAAATTCACCACCGTGTTGTTTGGCAAAACATAAGTTAAACAAGGCGATATACGCTGTTCCCACGTGCGGGAAACCAGTAGGAGAAGGCGCGATACGAGTACGAACAGTCATAAGCAAAAATTAATTCAAAATGTAAATTGCAACCATTATAACGAAAAAGCCCAAGTACTTAATGTTAAATTCAACATTCTGTACTTGGGCGTTTCAACTGCATTTGAAAAGGGGATCAAAGGCAGTGAATTTAATGCGGAGTTATGAGTTATCTTGCGGGAATAAGGCTTGTACAAAACGGCTAAAACGCTGATTTTGCAAGGCAAAGAAATTTTGAGTTGGAGCGACATGAATGGAAGTCAGCACTTTTAAATCATTATTTGATTCAAACTTTTGCTTGTCTGCCTGTTTTTGTTGGGTAAGGGCTTTTTCAATTAAAGACCCCTTTTCCGCAGTTAAATGGGTTTTACTTTCAGTAGACTTGATCACAGCACTGTGACTGACTGTGCTTAAAGTGAGTAATGCTGCGCATATGAGTTTAGATTTCATCTTGATTCCCCCTTTCCTTTATGAATGAACTCACAATTTATAAATTGTTTTAATCACTTTAATATTTAATCACAAAAATCATAACAAAAGTAGATTTGCGTCACACTCTTAATAAGATCTTTATCATTATTTACTCACTATATACCGATTTTTCAGATGATCTTTGATTTAGAACATGTTGTAACAAACAACTGTGGAGATATCGTGAAGATTGTTACAAAAGTCACAATAAAATAGTTTTGAAGCGGGTTTGATTGCTGTGATGTCGCTTATTTTACCGTTGAGTCTAAAAACGGATCAAAGTTTTATTCACTTTTCATATATCTAATCCATAAAAAGGTATAAATTTGGAATAAACGCCGCATCTTGAATTAAATTGATTAAAAACAATTAATTAAAGCTAAATTATTTGAATTTAATCATTTTTTGCATGTTTTTTACAAATTGCGCAGCGCCTGAGCATTGCATATATTGAGCGACAGATTAAAGGTGATGTGTGCTGTAATGAAAACTCAATTGAAAGCTTTATTGGCTGCTGCGCTATTGGCAACAGGTTTTGCTGCAACGACTGCTCAGGCTGCAGATCGTCAGTTTTTAAATGTATCGTATGATGCGACCCGCGAATTTTATGATGAATTTAACAAGTCGTTTGGTCAGTACTGGAAAAAACGTACAGGTTTAGACGTCAACTTTAAACAATCACATGGTGGTTCAGGCAAGCAAGCGCGTTCTGTGGTCGATGGTTTAAAGGGCGATGTCGTAACTTTGGCATTGGCGAATGACATTGAAGAAATTGTAAAGTCAGGTCAAATCCAAGCAGGTTGGCAAAAAGAATTTCCTCATAACTCTGCGCCTTATACCTCGACCATCGTCTTTATGGTGCGTAAAGGCAATCCGAAAAACATTAAAGACTGGAATGACTTAACCAAACCAGGCGTACAAATTATTACCCCTAACCCGAAAACAGGTGGTTTGCCACGTTGGGTGTATTTATCGGCTTGGGGTTATGCAGAAAAGCAGCCGGGCGGCTCTAAGGCCAAAGCGCAAGAATTTGTGGGCAAGATGTACCACAATGTAAAAGTGATGGATTCGGCAGCACGTGCGTCGATGACTACATTTGCTGAACGTGGCATTGGTGATGTGTTGTTGACTTGGGAAAATGAAGCCCTTGTAACTTTAAAAACCTTAGGCAAAGACAAGTTTGATATTGTTTATCCATCTATTTCTATTTTGACTGAACCTTCGGTGGCAATCGTAGACCGCACAGTAGAAAAAAATGGCAATAAATGGTTAGCGACAGGCTATATCAACTATTTATATTCACCTTTAGGTCAGGAAATGGCGGCTAAGCATTTCTACCGTCCACGTAATGAAAAAGTCCTTGCAAAATATGCAGCACAATTCCCGAAATTAAAAACCTTCACGATTGATGAAGTGTTCGGTGGCTGGGAAAATGCACAAAAAACACATTTTGTGAATGGTGCGATTTTCGACCAAATTTATAATACTAAGCGTTAAACAGATATCCATTTTCGGCTAATCTTTTATTGGATTGGCACACAAAAAAATCTCTACGGAGATTTTTTTGTGCTTTAAAAAAGTCAAAAACGGTTTTCCCTATGGAAAGTAATATTTATCTACAAAAAGACGTTTGGAGCTTTGCCAAAACAAGGTAATAATGTGCAGTTACATTTTAGCTGTATTGATTGAACCTTATGTCGCATATTTCTGTATTACTTCATGAAACTGTTGATGCCGTGTTGGCAGATCGCAATACAGGAATTTATGTCGATGCCACCTTTGGACGCGGTGGACACACGCGTTTGTTGTTATCCAAATTGGATGCGCAGGCACGAGTCTATGCCTTTGATAAAGATCCACAAGCTTTGGCCGTGGCAGCAGAATTGGCGCAGCAAGATTCGCGCTTTCAGATTATTCATGCCAGTTTTGCCGATATGCAGCAAGCGTTGAATGATTTGGGCGTCACTCAGGTCGATGGTGTGATGGCCGATTTAGGCGTGTCGTCACCACAGCTAGATCAGGCAGAACGCGGTTTTAGCTTTATGAAAGATGGCCCGCTTGATATGCGTATGGACAACTCACAAGGCCCGACTGCGGCAGAATGGCTGGTGGATATTGAAGAAGAAGCCTTAGCCAATGTGATTTTTCAATATGGTGAAGAGCGTTATAGCCGCCGTATTGCCAAAGCCATTAAACAGGCGGGTTATATTGAAACTACCGCACAATTGGCTGAAATTGTAAAAGTTGCCCATCCGAAGTGGGAAAAAAACAAACACGCTGCAACACGTACTTTTCAGGCAATTCGTATTGCGATTAATAAAGAATTAGAAGATATTGAAAACTTCTTGCCGCAAGCCGTTGAGGTGTTAAAACCCGAAGGTCGTTTGGCGGTAATTAGCTTCCATTCTTTGGAAGATCGTTTAATTAAACAGTTTATTCAAAAAGAATCGAGCCTGCCTGAAGATTCGGGTTGGGGCTTGCCACAACAGCAACAAGATACACGTCGATTGAAAAAAATATCACGTGTGCGTGCCAGTGATGAAGAAGTCAAAGCCAATCCACGCTCACGCAGCGCATGGCTACGTGTTGCAGAACGATTAGCTTGAAAAGGCCAATAATGAAAACTGAAACCGTTGAAAAAAATCAATCTCAAGTGCGACTGAAAAAAATGGTCGCCTATTTTATTTTATTGGCGCTGGTATTTATCAGCGCGATTATGGTGGTGTTTCAAGTGTTTGAATATCGCCATGATTATCGTGAGCTGAGTTCTTATATGCGCGAGCGAGATGACTTAAATGCCGAATGGGGGCGTTTGTTAATTGAACAGCAGACCTTTGGTGCAACTGCACAAATTGGCACCCGTGCGGTGACGCAACTGCGTATGTATTCACCGCCCGCACCGCAAACTGTGGTGATTTCTTTGCCTACAACCTCAGAACAACAATAAGGCGAGTTGCACATGGTCGATACGCGTAAAAAGCAAACCCGAAAGAAACAGCAATCGGTAACTGGAAAAAATGCCATTCATGTAGAAATGTGGCGTTTTTACTTAATGTGGGCTGTGGTACTGCTGGTGTTCGTGGCACTGGTGGGACGTGCTTTTTATGTGCAAATTGTGAACCATGACTTTTTACAAAACAAAGCCAATGCCAATATTTTAAGAACAGAAAAGCTCAAAGCTATGCGCGGGGTGATTTATGATCGCCACGGTGTGCCTTTGGCAATTAGTACCCCTGTAATGAAAGTGGTGATTGATCCACGTGATTATTTTGACAATAAAAAACTGTTTGAAGAAATTACAGCCGAGTTGGAAAAAAAACCGACCAGTCGTAAATTGCAGCGTCAATTGCCAGATAAAAACTTGAATTTAGATGAACTTGCCGATGCAGTTGGGATGGATCGCCAAGAACTGAAAAATAAAATGAACGAGCGTCCGCGTTCACGTTATTTGGTTTTACAAAAAGAAGTGCCGCCGCAACAGGCAGAGCTGATTCTAAAACGTAATTTCCAAGGGGTATATACCGAGAAAAACTATAAGCGTTATTACCCGCAGCCACAGCCGAATGCACAAATTATTGGTTTGACCAATAGTGAAGGCACAGGCATTGAAGGCTTGGAAATGCAGCTAAATACCCGCTTGGCAGGCGTGGATGGCGAACAGCAAATCGTGCGCGATAAAAAGGGTAACCGTGTCAAAGACCCAGAAGTGGTGAGAGAGGTTGAACCGGGCGAAAATATTACCCTGAGTATCGACTCACGTTTGCAATACATTATGTATCGTGAATTGACTGCAGCAGGGGTGGCAAATAATGCCCGTTCAGCCACAGCAATTGCGGTAGATGTGAAAACGGGTGAAATTTTGGCGATGACCAGTTGGCCGTCGTATAACCCGAATGACAAAAAAAGTTTGTCCAATAAAGATGCCATGCGTAACCGTGGTGCGGTGGATTCTTTTGAACCGGGTTCGACCATGAAGCCTATGACGGTGGCAATGGCACTGGAAAGTGGCAAATATTCACCGAATACCGTGGTCAATTTAAGTGGTGGTTCAATGCGGGTGGGTAATCACACCATTCGTGATACCCACAATTATGGCTCACTGACTTTGGCGGGAATTATCCAAAAATCGTCAAACGTGGGTGTGGCGAAAATTGCTTTATCTTTACCGTATGCAACCTTACCGACTTTTTATAAGCGTTTAGGGTTTGGTGCGCGTTCTGCAGTGAAATTTCCGGGTGAAAGTGCAGGTTTAATTTTGCCGCCAAGCAAGTGGAATGTGTCGGAAGTGGCGACCATGTCCTATGGTTATGGTTTGAACGCCACTGTGCTGCAATTGGCAGATGCCTATGCCATGCTTGCCAATAAAGGCGTAAAAATGCCGCTGAGTTTATACAAATTAGAAGAACAGCCTAAAGGCGAACAAATTGTTGATGCTAAAATTGCCGATCAAGTTCTACTGATGATGGAAGCCGTAACGTTACCTGGTGGTACGGCACGTCAAGCCAATATTCCAGGCTATCGGGTTGCAGGTAAAACGGGAACAGCGCATAAACTTCGTGCAGACCGCAAAGGCTATTCACAGACTGAATATCGTGCCTTGTTTGCTGGGGTTGCGCCAGTCAGTGATCCGCGTTTAGCCATGGTTGTCGTGGTGGAAAATCCAACAGGACAGTATTATGGTGGTTTGGTGGCAGCGCCTGTATTTGCCCGTGTGATGCAAGAATCTTTACGTTTAATGAACGTACCTTTAGATAAACCTTTAGAAACTCCCAACATCCAATAACAGGTGACGCATGTCTATCAGCTTTCAACATATTTATCGCAGTTCTCGCGTTGCAGATTGGATGACACAAGACTTTCAGGGCTTTCAACTTGACAGCCGCCATGTAACAGCAGGACAAATTTTTATTGCCCTGACCAGTTTGTCGCAGCCTGAAAAAACCGCACAATTTGCGCAAGCAGCTTTAGATCAAGGTGCTTTGGCGGTGATTTCGGAAACTGAATTGGCAGTTGCCAATAATTTGGTGGTGCCAGATGTGCGTCAGCGCATGGGGCAGTGGCAAAAACAATATTTACAAGCACGACAGCCTGTACCTTTGGCACGTGTGCTTGCAGTCACGGGTACCAATGGTAAAACCACCATTTCCCGCTTAATTGCTGAATTGTTGATGTTGCAAGCTCAACGCTGTGCAGTCATGGGCACCACAGGCAACGGAATTTTGCCCAATTTGGAAGCTTCAACACATACCACTTTAGATGCCTTGCAACTGCAAAATGCTTTATACAGCTATGCACAACAAGGGGCAAAATTTGCCGCAATTGAAGCCAGTTCACATGGCTTGGAGCAAGGGCGCTTAAATGGCTGCGATATTGAAATTGCGGTATATAGCAACCTGAGCCGTGATCATTTGGATTATCACGGTACTTTAGAGGCGTATGCTGCAGCCAAAGCCATGCTGTTTCAGTTTGCCAGTTTAAAAGTTGCAATTGTCAATTTAGATGATGAATATGCTGGGATCATGTTGCAAGCGGCGCAACAGAACCCTGCGCAACCGAAAATTTTGACTTATTCCACGCAGCAAGCGGCAGACTATCAAGTACAGCAGATTGAATACAGTCTGAATGGTGTACGTTTCCATCTACAAACTGCTACGGCAGAATATGTGGTGCAAAGTCCGTTGCTCGGACATTTTAATGTTGAAAACTTGGTCGCGAGTTTAATCGCAGCAGAGCAAGCAGGTTTTGCATTACAGGATTTAATACACACGACTGCACAACTTAAAGGCGCACCGGGGCGTATGCAAGTGTTGCGTGATGCAGAGCGTTTATTTGTGGTGGATTATGCACACACGCCAGATGCCCTAATTCAAGTGTTGCAAACCTTAAAACGCCATGTTAGCGCACAGCTTTGGGCGGTGTTTGGCTGCGGTGGAGATCGGGATCGTGGTAAACGCCCACTGATGACTCAAGCGGCATTGGACTATGCCAATGTTGTGCTTTTGACTTCTGATAACCCGCGTACAGAAGATCCTTTGCAAATTTTTGCCGATATGCAGGCAGGTGTAGATTTATCAGTAGCACAAACGCATGAAATTCATGATCGCCGTGAAGCGATTAAATATGCAGTCAAACATGCACAGTCAGGCGATATTGTCTTGATTGCAGGCAAAGGTCATGAAAACTATCAAGAAATAGATGGGGTAAGACACTGGTTTGACGATGTGGTTGAAGTGCAATCTGCGATAGATGCACAGCATTGTTCACCTTCTGCTTATCCTGCGCAATAAGGAATTTGTATGCACACTTCCACCACCAGTACCGCAATTTTAGAACCTTGGACTGCCGAACAACTCAAACAGGCAACACAGGGTTATTGGTTCAATGGGCAAGCACCGCAAGGCGAGATTAAACGTATTTTAACCGATTCACGTCATGCCGAAGCAGGCGATGCCTTTTTGGCTTTAAAAGGTGAGCGTTTTGATGCGCATGATTTTGTGGCACAAGTGGCGACTCAGGGCTGTTCTATGGCAATTGTCAGCCAGCCTGTAGACGCAGATATTTGCCAATTGGTCGTGCCTGATACCCGTTTAGCTTTAGGACACTTGGGCGCATTTCGTCGTCAGCAACATCCTCAATTAAAAGTGATTGCGTTAACAGGCAGTAGCGGTAAAACCACCACTAAAGAAATGCTCGGTAGTATTTTGTCACGTTTGGCACCGACTTTAATTACCCGTGGCAACCTGAATAATGACTTGGGTGTGCCGATGATGTTATTGGAGTTGAATGCTAGCCATCAATATGCAGTGATGGAATTGGGCGCCAGTCATCAAGGTGAAATCGATTACACCTCAAACTTGGTGCAGCCGCAGGTGGCAGGCATTATCAATATTGGTACTGCGCATTTGGGTGAGTTTGGTGGGCGTGATGGTATTTGTCGGGCCAAGTCTGAAATTTATGCACATATTGCCTCGCAAGGTACAGCGATTGTCCCTGCTGCCGATGATTTTGCCGAACAGATTCAGCAAGCGGTTCAGTCGGAACAGCGTCTAAGTTTTGGTGAAGGCGGTGATGTGTTTGCGACAGACATTCAGTTGCAGCCACAATCAGCACGTTTTTGTTTAAATACCGCACAAGGTGTGCGTCAGATTCACTTGCCATTCGCGGGTGAACACAATGTTCAGAATGCTACGGCTGCTGCCGCTTTTGCACTGGCAATTGGCGTAAGTTTAGATGATATTGTCGCAGGCTTAGAACAGGCTCAGGGGGCAAAAGGTCGTTTGAACTTTATTCAGCAAGGCACCCATTTATTCATTGATGACACCTATAATGCCAATCCAACCTCTATGCGTGCTGCAGGCGAAGTTCTTGCGCAGCAAACAGGCGTGCGAGTTATGGTAATTGGTGATATTGGTGAACTGGGCAACAGTGCAGCACAACAGCACTATATGTTGGGGCGTGACTTGGTGTCTATTCGTGGCATCAACTTTGTGGTGGCGGTCGGTGAATTTGCACCTGCGACCCAAGAAGGTGCGCGTAGTACCCAATATGGAAAAAAATTACAGGCTTTTGTCACTCAAGAACAAGCCTTGCCGTTTTTAATTGATCTGGTAAAAACACATCAACCTCAGTCCATGAGTTTCCTATTTAAAGGTTCTCGTTATACCCATATGGAAACGTTGATGGCTGCATTGATGGAGAAAATTTAAATGCTGTTATGGTTATTTGAACAGCTGGCGGGCTATAACAGCTCGTTTCAGGTGGTTCGTTATTTAACATTACGTTCATTACTGAGTGTATTGACTGCGCTTGGCATCGGTTTGGTGCTAGGCCCTGTGATGATTCGTAAATTACAAGCATTAAAATACGGTCAGGCAGTCAGCTCTTATGCACCTGAAGGGCATGCCAAAAAAATGGGTACGCCAACCATGGGCGGGGTATTAATCCTGCTTTCCATTGGTATTTCGACCCTATTATGGGCAGATTTATCTAACCCTTACGTCTGGATTGTACTGGCGGTCATGGTCATTTTTGGCGCTGTAGGCTGGGCAGATGACTGGATTAAAATTCGCTACAAAGACAATGCGGGTTTGCCTGCGCGTAAAAAATTCTTCTGGACTTCGGTAGCATCATTGGGTGCGGGTATTGCGTTGTATGTGATTGCAACCCAACAGCCAAATCCTGCACAAACCGCAGATATGCTGGATGTGTTGATTCCATTTTTTAAAGATTTCAGCATTCCATTGTCGTTGATTCCACTCGGTATTGGCTTCATTATCTTTACCTATTTGGTAATTAACGGTGCCTCAAATGCGGTGAACCTAACTGATGGTTTAGATGGCTTGGCAATTATGCCAATCGTGTTGGTTGCGGCAGGTTTGGGCGTCTTTGCCTACTTGGCGGGGGATGTTCGTTTTGCTGATTATTTGCATATCCCTTATGTGAAATATGCGTCTGAGTTGGTGGTAATCTGTGCCGCGATGATTGGAGCAGGCTTAGCCTTCCTGTGGTATAACGCGCATCCTGCACAAGTCTTTATGGGCGATGTCGGCGCATTGTCTTTGGGGGCAATGCTGGGTACGATTGCCGTGATGGTACGTCAGGAAATCGTGTTTGCGATTATGGGTGGGGTGTTTGTAGTTGAAGCAATTTCGGTATTTCTGCAAATTGGTTCACTACGTATGCGCAATAAACGGGTATTCTTAATGGCGCCGTTGCATCACCACTATGAAAAGAAAGGCTGGCGTGAAACTCAAGTGGTGATTCGTTTCTGGATTATCACAATTATGCTGGTGGTTTTAGGTTTAATGACTTTAAAATTACGTTAAGCCTATCCAACCGAAAATTTTAAAAGTCGGCACTCGCCGACTTTTTTATGTGGTTCACTCTGGAGAAAATGATGAATTTGCTGATGTGTCCTGTGTGTCGTCAGGTATTGCAACTGCATGATCGAACGTGGCGTTGTGCCAGCAATCACAGCTATGATGTTGCGAAACAAGGCTACGTCAATTTGCATGTGGTGCAGCATAAGCACAGTAAAAATCCGGGGGATACACCTGCTTCGGTGCAGGCACGTCGTGCATTTTTAAGTGCAGGGCATTATGCGCCCTTGCAACAGGCAGTGGTGCAAAAAATTCGCACCTTACGCATCGAAAATTTGTTGGATATTGGCTGTGGTGAAGGCTATTACACCGCTGCCATGCAAGGCGAAGTGTTGCAGTGTGTCGGGGTGGATATTGCCAAGAATGCCGTACAAGTGGCGGCGAAACTGAATCCCGCAGTGACTTGGGTGGTGGGGACAGGGGCAACTTTGCCTGTTTTAGAACATTGTATTGATTTATGTGCCAGCTTGTTTAGCCCAATTCCACAACAGGAAATTTTGCGGGTTTTAAAACCACAAGGCTATTTGTTGGTAGTAACGCCTGCGCCTGAGCATTTATTGGCGATGCGTCAAGCTTTGTTTGAAGAAGTGAAGCCGCATGAACCTGAAAAATTTATCGCTCAATTGCAAGATGACTTTGATTTAGTCGATGCTAGCGTGGTGGAAACGCCGTTACAGCTCAATCAAAACGATTTAATTCATTTAATTGCTATGACACCTTATGCCTATAAAGCTAAAGCAGAGCGCCGTCAGGCATTGGAACAGCAAACCGAGTTTGACGTGACAGCACAGCATCAAATTTATCTGTTTCAGAAAAAGTAAGTTTGAATAGCCCATAAAAAAAGCCCTCATCTTTGCGTAAGAGGGCTTTTTTCTGACTGCTTATCTGCGGTTATAAGACTTCATCAATTAAGTTTTCTAATGCATCGGGAGCAGGTTTGGCTGCATTGGGTTTAGCAGGGTTGTTGCTTGGCGCTTGCATGGCAGGCGGTGCAGCATTGTCAGGAATTAACACTTCCTCGCCTGGTAAGTCGTCAAAATCTCGCTCAGGCGCACGTGCTGGCGCAACAGGTGCAGGTCGATACAGTGGACGTGCCAATGGCGGTGAAGCACGATAATCCTGCTTCTGTTCTGCATTCATTTGATTGAGTTCACGTTGTGGCGCTTTGGCTTTGCTGTCTAAACTGACCCATGCTTCAGGTGTGCCTTTAAGTGCATTGCCCATAAAGTCTGTCCAAATTGGCAGCGCTGCAACCCCCCCATATTCACGACGTCCTAAAGTTGTTGGTTGGTCAAAGCCCACCCAAGCCACAGTCACCAGTTTGCCGTTGAAACCTGCGAACCAAGCGTCTTTTGCATCGTTGGTGGTTCCTGTTTTACCGCCAATATCACCACGACCAATTCTGAGCGCAGCACGTCCAGTACCATGTTGAATTACGTCACGTAAAATATTGGACATATCATACGCCGAGCTAGATTTTAAAATACGTTGTGCCTGTTTGTACTGACTACGCTCTGCCAATAATTGTGGATCCTGTTCAGCTTGTGCCAGTTTTTTATTGGTCACTTCAATCACTTCATCATCTGGCGTGGTGGTTTCGGCACTTTCCAGCGTTTGTTCTTTGGCGTTAATACAAGCAATACAGGCATATTCAGGATTAGCTTGATAAATCACTTTGCCATAAGCATCTTCAATACGGTTAATGAAGTGCGGTTGAATACGGTAACCCCCGTTGGCAAAAGTGGCATAGCCCGTGGCCATTTGAATAGGAAGAACTTGTGGCGTACCCAATGCAATGGTGTAGTTACGCGGAATCTGATCTTCCTGCAAACCAAAATCCATGAATAGTTGGCGGGTACGCTCAATACCGACTTCTTGTAATAAGCGTACCGAAACCGTGTTACGAGATAAATAGAGAGCACGACGTAACGGAATCATGCCTAAATGGCGACCATCGGAGTTACGTGGTGACCATTTACCAATGGTGATTGGACTGTCATTGACCATGGTGTGTGGCGTCATACCACGCTCTAAAGCCAGAGCATACACAAAAGGTTTGATGGTGGAACCCGGTTGACGCCAACCTTGTAAAGTACGGTTGAACTTAGATTGATAGAAGTTGTATCCACCGACCAACGCTTCAATGGCGCCATTATTCGGGTTAATTGCGACCAATTGACCTTGCACTTTCGGTACTTGTACCAATGACCAAGCGGTTTTATTTTCATTTGGACGTAAACGGACAATATCTTTGACTTTTACAATCTGTGCCGCACGACTTGGCGCATTGCCTACACTGTTGGCATTGCGATAGGGGCGCGCCCAAGACATACCTGACCATGGTACAGTAACTGTTGTGCCATCTTGCATTAACGCTTCAAAAGAATTATTCAGCACTTTGCTGACTTGCGCAGGGTAGGTGTTGGCATAAGCACGAAACTCATTCAGCGGTTTGTCGTGTGCCTCTGCACCACGCCAGCCGTGGCGACGGTCATAGGCTTCTAAGCCTTCTTGTACCGCCTGTTCTGCATACATCTGACGTTTGCTGTCTACCGTGGTGTAAACTTTATAGCCCGAATCAACCGCTTGTTCGCCAAATTTACTAACCAGTTCAGCACGCACCATTTCACCAATATACGGATGTTTATTGCTGATGCTGCGGTCTGGCATATCTAAATTAATGGGTTCAGCAATGGCTTTTTGGTATTCATTTTGGTTGATATAGCCCAGTTGCAGCATACGCCCCAAAATCCAGTTACGACGTTCTAAAGCACGCTCAGGATTCACCACTGGATTGTAGCGTGAAGGTGCTTTAGGTAAGCCTGCAATCATCGCCATTTGTGCAATTGTCAGCTCTTCTAAGCTTTTGTTGTAATAAATTTTGGCAGCTGCCGCGATGCCATAGGCATTTTTACCCAAAAAGATTTTATTGACGTATAAAGTCAAAATTTCTTCTTTGCTCAGGTTCTGTTCAATTTTACGTGCTAAAAAGATTTCGGTGAGTTTACGCTTTAAAGTACGATCAGGGCTGAGATAATAGTTTTTTGCCACTTGCATAGTAATGGTCGAGCCGCCAGTTTGCACATTGGAGCCTGTTACCGCCTCGCTCACCGCGCGCCCCAAGCCTTTGAAGCTAATCCCACTGTGTTCAAAAAAAGCAGAATCTTCGGCTGCTAAGAACGCAAAAATAAATTTTTCAGGAATATGTTCATAATCGACAGGCACAGAAAGCTTGCCGCCATACTCGGCAATTAGCTCATTATCGGCACTATAAACCTGCAATGGTTTTAATAATGGCGCTTTTTTTAAGGTGGTCATTTCTGGCAAAGATGGGGCAATATAGAGATACATGCCATAGAAACCCATCGGTATTGCGACCAAAATTATAATTATGATCAAAAAAAATGGATGAACACGACCCGAACAAGATAGCTTTTTCATAACAAGTGCGTTTTAATAAGCGCTAATAGCAAACTAATTGCTGGTCAGTATAGCGAGTAGATTTACGGATTGTTAGATGAATTATTGTATCCGTAAAAAATTATAGACCAGCGCGGATTAGTAGGTTAAATTTTTTTGGGGATAAAAAAATAATAGGAATGGTACTATTGTGCGTAGGTTATATCGTAAGCCAAGTAAGGGGTTAATAGGTGTAGATATTAGTTCTACTTCTGTTAAGTTATTAGAACTCTCTGTTAAGAATGGTAGATACTGGGTCGAGAGCTATGCGCTGGTCCCACTTCCAGAAGGCAGTGTGGTTGAAAAAAACATTCTCAATCCAGAAGCAGTCGGGGATGCGCTTGAACGTGCATTGAACTTAGCAAACACGCAATCTACATCTGCAGCATTAGCAATTCCAACCTCAATGGTGATTACCAAAATCATTGAAATGGATGCAGATATGACCAGCGATGAGCGTGAAGTTCAAATTCGTATGGACGCCGAGCAATATATTCCATTCCCATTAGATGAAGTCAGCCTAGACTTTGAAGTCCAACCAGACCGTTTAGCCAATCCAAACCGAGTCAATGTGTTACTGGTTGCAACACGTTTAGAAAACGTAGAAGCACGAGTAGAAGCATTGGAGTTGGGCGGCTTGACAGCCAAAATTGCCGATGTCGAAAGTTTTGCCATCGAAAATGCCTTTAAAGTGTTCTCCGATACCCTGCCAATGGGTGTGAACACCATTGGTATTTTGGATATTGGTCATACCATGACCACCTTGTCGGTACTGCAAAATAACAAAATTATTTATACCCGCGAGCAAACCTTTGGCGGTAAGCAGCTGACACAAGAAATTCAAAACCGTTATGGTTTGTCGTATGAAGAAGCAGGACGTGCGAAAAAAAGCCGTACTTTGCCAGATGACTACGATGTAGAGGTGCTCGAACCGTTCTTAGAAGCGGTGGTGCAACAAGCGGCACGTTCATTGCAGTTCTTTTTCTCATCTTCACAATTTAACGAAATTGATCACATTTTATTGGCAGGGGGGAATGCCAATATTCCAGGTCTTGCGAAGTTGTTGCAGCAAAAACTGGGCTACCGTGTGACCATTGCCAATCCATTCTTGCAAATGGGCTTCTCTCCACAAATCGACATTAAAAGAATTGAAAGTGATGCGCCGTCATTGATGGTGGCATGTGGTTTAGCAATGAGGAGTTTTGATTAATGGCAAAGATTAACTTACTCCCTTGGCGCGATGAGCTAAGAGAAAAACGTAAAAAAGAATTTATTGTATTTTGTATTGCAGCGGCTGCTGTTGGGGTGTTATTGGTGGCTTTGGCGTGGTTCTTCTACAACGCGAAGTTACAAGATCAAGAACAAGCCAATCAATTGGTGATCAGTACCAACCAAAACCTAGATGTACAATTAAAATCTTTGGAAGGCTTGCAAGAACAGCGTAATGCTATTGTTGAGCGCATGAAGCTTATTCAGGGCTTACAAAGTCAGCGTCCAATTGCCGTGCGTTTGGTGGATGAATTGGTGCGTGTGACACCAAGCAATATGTACTTAACCAAAGTGAGCCGTACAGGCAACAAATTCACTTTTGAAGGCAAGGCTGAAAGTCCAAATACTGTGGCTGAATTCTTGCGTAATTTGGAAGCATCGCCGTGGTATCGCAATGCATTTATGAATTCATTCTTAGCCAAAGAAGAAAATAAAGATAAAGCACCAAGCTCTGTGGTTCCTCGTGTAGAGGAAAGTTACGGTACTTTTGTAGTAACTTCAGATTTAGAAGAAATTGCAATTCCAGTAACACCAACAGAATCTAATTCAACATCAGCAGCGGGGGCAGCACAATGAGTCTCGATGAATTTGATGAAGTAAATCAGGATGCTGCTGTTGCTCCGAAAAAGAAAATGACAGTTGAAAAGTTTTTTCAACAGTTCAATACCCTAGATCCTAACAATTATGGTGCTTGGCCACTTTCGGTCAAAATTACCTGCTGGATTTTTATTATTTTCCTGATTCTAGCTTTAGGTTACTTTGTCGTAATCAAGCCAAAGTTAGATGCCATTGCAGCAGCGCATGCACAAGAACAGAATTTATTAAACGAGTTCCGTGAAAAAGATTCTAAATTGCGTAATTTGCAGCAATATCAAGCGCAATTACAAGAAATGGAAGCGAACTTTAACCAACAACTTGAACAATTGCCAAAAGAAACTGAAATTCCAGGTTTAGTTGAAGATATTAACGTCACAGGCGTGAATTCAGGTTTGAAGTTTAAAAACATTCGTTTAGAGAACGAAATTAAACAAGAGTTCTTTATTGAACAGCCAATTTCAATTGAAGCGACAGGCGATTATCATGCCTTTGGTTCATTCGTAAGCGGTACAGCAGCATTGCCACGTATTGTGACCATGCACGACTTTGAAATTGTGGCGACTGAAAATAAAGACAAGAAAACCGATATTCCGCAAGTAACCTATAAAGCGCAAGCAAAAACTTATCGTTATGTAGGCAGTGCAGATGCGCAAACTACAATGGAAAGCAGTGCAACCGATACTGCTGCGAATAGCGAGAAGAGTAATAAAAGAGTAAATAATACTGCGAAAAGGGGTAAAAAATGAAAATTGAAAAGCTTTCGTTAGCCCTGTTGGCAACTGTATTAATGGTTGGTTGTGATTCACGGATTGATGCAGTCAATGCACAAATGGCTGAAATTCGTAATCAGCCACCACTACCCATTGAACCTGCACCTGTGTTTGAGCCTGCACCAACCTTTAACTATGCAGCACACCAGCTCAAAAGCCCATTTATGCCAAGTTCATTGGCGGCAGAGCTTAAAATTATGGCAGGGAAGCGCGTTTATCCGAACCTTGCTCGCCAGCTACAACCACTGGAAAATTACGCACTTGAGTCACTGACCATGAAAGGCAGTATGCGTCAAAATGGTCAAATTTTGGCATTGATTCAAACACCTGATGGTGAAATTGAGCGTATCCAGCGTGGTAGCTATATGGGGGTAAATCATGGTCGTGTGGTGAATATTACACCTACACAAATTGATTTAATCGAAATTATTCCAGATGGTCGTGAAGGTTATGTAGAACGTCCAAGAAGTTTAGTTTTAATTGGGCCTGCGCCATAAATTAAAGGAATAAAAATGAATAACAGTGTGAAAGATTTTATTTTTGGGGATGGTAATACAATGAACAATTTGTTCCGTCAGTTTTCAATGGGCGCAGTCGCAATGGCAGTGATGCAAGTTGCCAATGCCCAAGTCAGCATTACCAACATCGTACCCATGCAAATTCCGGGACAGGGCACCGAAATTCGTGTCATGTTTAATGGTTTGCCACCTCAACCTGCAGCATATCAGCTGGAACAACCTTCCCGCTTGATTTTAGATTTTGATAAAGCGCAACAAACGCTGAAACAAAACAGCGTTGCAGTCGCGACCAAAGAAGCCAGCTCTGTAGAGGTAAGCTCAGATGCACAGCGTTCACGTTTAACTGTGAACTTGGCCGATGCGGGCGCATTTACCACGCGTGTTGAAGGCAACACCTTTATTTTAAAAATCAACTCAACAACGGCAACCCCTGTGGCTGCCGTGACTGCCCAACGTAGTGCGCAAGGTGTATCCAATATTGGTTTCCAGCGTGGCGGTGAAGGCGAAGGTCAGGTGGTGATTGATCTACTCGGTAGCAATACGCCTGTAGATGTGCAGCAGCAAGGCAGCAAAATTGTGGTGCGTACTTTAGGCAATAAAGTACCAACACATTTGGCACGCCGTTTAAATGTAAATGACTTTGCAACACCTGTGTCGACCATTGATGCACATAATGATGGCAGCAATGGCGTGATTACCATTCAAGCTGCAGGCAGCTATGAATATATGGCATATCAGGCAGAAGACAAGCTAACCATCAGCTTAAAACGCCCTGTCGATAAAAACCCGTTTAAACCGCGTGCAGCGCAAAGCTATACAGGCAAAAAGATTTCACTGGATTTCCAAGACATCGAAGTGCGTCGTGTATTGCAGTTATTGGCTGATTTCACAGGCATTAACATGGTGGCAGCAGACACTGTGCAAGGCAACATTACCTTACGTTTAAAAGATGTACCTTGGGATCAGGCTTTAGATATTATCCTGAAAACCAAAAACTTAGATAAGCGTCGTAATGGCAACGTGATTTGGATTGCACCTGTTTCTGAATTGATTAAAGCCGAAGAAGAAGAAGCCAAAGCGATTGCGCAAAGTGTGAAACTGGCGCCACTACAAACTGAATATATTCAATTGAACTATGCCAAAGCGGCAGATATTGAAAAACTAATTACGCAAGGCAAGAATGCATCACGTGGTGGTTCAAATACCAATACAGGTACTGATCCATTAGGCGATAGCGTTGGTAGCTTGCTAAGCCCACGCGGGACTGTTTCAGTAGATCCACGGACCAATACCTTAATCATTAACGATACATCAGCAAAAATTGATCAGATTCGTCAAATGATTGATTTGCTAGATGTGTCTGTGAAGCAAGTGATGATTGAAGCACGTATTGTTCGTGCAACCACAGATTTCACCAAAGAAATGGGGGTGAAGTGGGGCATCTTGTCACAAGGGATTACCAATAATAACCACTTGTTGGTGGGTGGTAGCGATACGACTTTGTGGAACTTGCGTGAACCAGAAAAAGATAGTGATACGGGTGGTTGGAAGTACGAAATTGAACGTCCACAAAACCTGAATGTCGATTTGGGTGTGACCAGTGCTGGTGCTAGCCGTATTGCATTTGGTTTAATCAGCTTGTCTGACTTTATGCTAGATTTGGAATTGTCTGCATTACAAGCAGATGGTTACGGTGAAGTGATTTCGACACCAAAAGTTCTGACTGCAGATAAGCAAAATGCCAAAGTGGCATCGGGTACGCAAATTCCGTATCAATCTTCTGAGGGTGGGGGTGTCAATGCAGTATCTACCACAGAATTCATTGATGCGACTTTAAGTTTGGATGTGACCCCAAGTATCACGCCTGATGGTAAAGTCCAAATGCAACTAAATATCACCAGTGACTCACCAGGTTTACCAACACCAACAGGTCAGCTCACCATTAACAAAAACGCCGTGAATACCAATGTTCTGGTAGATAATGGTGAAACTGTGGTCTTGGGTGGTATTTTTGAACAACAAACGGCTAACTCACAAACCAAGGTTCCATTCTTGGGCGATATTCCTTATATCGGACGTTTATTCCGGAAAGATGTTAAGTCGGAAAACAAACGTGAGTTGCTGATTTTTGTTACACCACGAATTGTTAATGACAGTGTTTCAAGAAATCATTAATATATTTTCAATTTAAACAAAATTTATAGGTGACTCCTTGCTAAGCAAAGAGTTTGACACCCTACCAAATATCTATTTGGTAGGGCCGATGGGGGCAGGCAAGACCACTGTAGGACGCCATTTGGCGGAATTGTTAGGGCGTGAATTTCTAGACAGTGATCATGAAATTGAACGCAAAACTGGCGCTACGATTCCTTGGATCTTTGAAAAAGAAGGCGAACAAGGGTTTCGTAGTCGTGAAACAGCGGTTATTGATGAGTTAACCACACGGCATAAACTTGTACTTGCTACAGGTGGCGGTGCGGTGACTCAAGCCCCGAATCGAGACTTCTTAAAACAACGTGGTATTGTTGTTTATCTATATACCCCTGTCGAAATTCAACTTCAGCGAACCTATCGCGATAAAAACCGTCCTTTACTTCAAGTCGAAAACCCCGAACAAAGATTACGTGATTTGCTTGCAGTGCGTGATCCGTTGTATCGTGAGGTGGCACATTATATTATCGAAACTAATCAGGGTGCTGCGCGTGATTTGGCGCAAAAAATCTTAAATACGATTGTTTCATAGCAAATATCTTAGGTAGAAAGCGACTTTTTCATGCAGACTTTACACGTTGAACTTGGCGATCGCCGTTACCCAATTTTTATTGGCAGTGATCTTCAGCCCCAAGAATTACTTGCACCTTATATTAAAGGTCAGCAAGTCATGATTGTGACCAATACCACGGTTGCACCTTTGTATTTAAATCACTATGTGACGGCTGTTGAAGCACTGGGCAAGAAAGTGGCAACCTGTATTTTGCCTGATGGAGAAAAATACAAAGATATTCAGCATCTCACCCTTATTTTTGATGCCTTGCTGGAAGCTGGTTTTAACCGTGATTGTACGGTGCTGGCTTTGGGCGGTGGCGTGATTGGAGATATGGCAGGTTTTGCTTCGGCAAGTTTTCAGCGTGGAGTGTACTTCATTCAAGTACCGACCACTTTATTGTCGCAGGTCGATTCAAGTGTCGGTGGCAAAACAGGGATTAATCATCCATTGGGTAAAAACATGATTGGCGCGTTTCAGCAACCCCAAGTGGTGCTGGCCGATATGTCGCAACTGAATACTTTACCTGAGCGTGAGTTGTCTGCAGGCCTAGCCGAAGTCATTAAATATGCGCTTTTGGGTGATGTCGAGTTTCTAGAATGGCTTGAAACGCACATGGAAGCATTAGTGGCGCGTGATCCTGCTGTACTGGCAGAAGCGGTATATCGTTCATGTGCACATAAAGCGCGTATTGTTGCCAATGATGAAAAAGAGCAAGGTGAACGCGCTTTATTGAATCTTGGGCATACTTTTGGGCACGCAATTGAATCTTATTTGGGCTATGGTAAATGGTTACATGGTGAAGCTGTTGCGACAGGGATGGTAATGGCAGCCGATTTATCACAGCGTATGGGCTGGATTTCTGCCGAAGATGTAGAGCGTACAAAAAATATCATTTCTCGCGCCAATTTACCGATAGTATGTCCGCAAATTCCACTGGATCAGTTTTTGGCTTATATGGCACACGATAAAAAAGTGCTGAATGGTCAATTACGTTTGGTGCTCATGAAGCAATTGGGTCAAGCCATCATCACCAAAGAGTTTGACTTAGAATTGATGAAACAGGCGATTTTAGCCAATCAAGCATAAAAGGCAGCATATGACAGCACTGCGTACACACTGGCAAAAAATTCAACAGTCAATTTGGTTGCTGGGCGCGGTGCTGTGTTTATTGGCGGCACTGATTTTTTGGGCGATGACTGACCGTGAAGAACTGGTTGAAATTGAAAAACAACCAGAGTCTGAAATTGAATTACAAATTCAACCCGAAAAGGTTGCTGCAACCACCTATTTGGGTGGTTTGCAAGAAGAAGTCCGCCCTTTGGAACTCACCACGCGTTTAACAGCTTCTGGTTTGCATGAGGCTGAATATCGCGGTACTAAATTTATTCAGGAACAAAAAAATAACAGCACGATTGAACTGTTTCGGGTCAATGATGAAAACATCATTAAAAGTTTTATTAAAAAGCAAACAGATCGGAGCAAGCTGTTTTATATCCGTTTAAGCGGTGAGGGGCAGGCTGAACAATATGTGATGTTATACGGCAGTTTTGGCAATAAACGCGACGCTGCACAGACTTTGACCGCATTGCCATTCAAATTTCCTGAAACGATTCAGCCTGTTGTGGTGCAATTTGCTGACTATCGTCCTTATGTCAATGATTTAGGGGCGGATGAAATGGGGCTGAGCACTAAGCTATATGCGGTAAATTTACGTCCTGCAGCTGTGCCTAAAATAGATGAAAGTGCTTTGGCACGTCCACCTGCAACCACAACGACTGCACCGACTACGCAGACTGTTGCACCGCAAAATAGTACCACTAGCACTACAATTACCCGCCGTGATCAGGAGGGTAATGTCGTTGATGTACAAAAATCACAAAGTGGTACAGCACCTGCTCAGCCAGATGCACCTGAACCTGAAGTGCGCGATCCTTTTAACTAATCATAAACACTTCCAATACGCTTTTTAGCTCAAGTCGAGTCATTCAAATAGCTACTTGAGCTTTATCCTTTTTGTCTATTTTGGCTCAATTGCACCAATTTGATCTAAAAAAACTATTCTTCTCACTAAAAAATGCGTTCTAAAATGGCGCAGCATGGTGTATAAAAATAATGAAATGCACAAAAATAGTGCGAATTTGACTTAAAAATGTGATCTGATTTTACATTTTTAGGGTTAAAGCTGAGATTTGGCTCATGTGCGAATAAAAAATAAAGTTGGCATTGTTTTTGCTTTTATTGGTGCGTGAATTGAGTTGTTGTCCCTATTTTGGCGCAAAAAAGATTCAATGATTGTGCGAAACTGTCAAATTTGCCTGCTACATTAAAGTGTAAAAGTTGCGTAAATGATGAATCGGTCACTCAGGCTTTTTAATCGGTATTGATTGGAATAAATGTGTGACATTTCATTTACCCAAGGTTGATGTTTAGAGTTGTAAATTGAGTTAAATCGCAAAAACAGATTGTTTAATTGGCCCAATTGGGCAAGTAAAAGAAGGGTACGCTATGCACATGCCATCGCCTAATACTGTAGCTCCCGCTCAAGGTTTATACCAACCGGATGAGTTTAAAGATAACTGTGGTTTCGGTTTAATTGCCCATATGCAGGGTGATGCAAGCCATGATCTCGTCAAGACTGCCATTCATAGTTTAAGTTGCATGACCCACCGTGGTGGTATTGCCGCAGACGGTAAAACGGGCGATGGATGTGGTTTGCTGTTGGCGATGCCAAAGCAATTTTTCCGCGAAGAAGCAAAACGCTTAAGTGATATTACTCTGAGCGAAATTTTTGCAGTGGGTACAGTATTTCTGAACCTCGACCCTGCCTTAGCGGCGCATGCAAAAAATATCCTGACCAAAGAAATTGAAGCAGAAGGCTGTAAAGTATTGGCTTGGCGTGTGGTGCCAACCAATAATGAGGCATTGGGCGAAATCGCCATGCAGTCTTTGCCTGCTTTTGAGCAAATTATTGTCAATTGCCCATTGGGTGTGACTGAAGTTGAATTTAACCGCAAACTATTTTTGGCGCGCCGTCGTGCCGAGCAGCAATTGACTGCCGATCCATATTTTTATGTGACCACGCTATGCTCAACCGTGATCAGCTATAAAGGTTTGATGATGCCTGCAGCGATTGCAGACTTTTATACCGACCTTGCCGATGAACGTCTGGCATCACATATTGTGGTGTTCCATCAGCGCTTCTCGACCAACACTTTGCCACGTTGGCCGTTGGCACAGCCGTTCCGTTATTTAGCACACAATGGTGAAATCAACACCATTACCGCCAACCGTAACTGGGCAATGGCACGTACCCCTAAATTTGAAAATCCATTATTACCGGGTTTGACTGAGCTTACGCCAATTGTAAACCGTACAGGTTCAGACTCATCTAGCTTGGACAACATGCTGGAAATTCTGGTGGGTGGCGGAATGGATTTATTCCGCGCCTTGCGCATGTTAGTTCCGCCTGCATGGCAGAACGTCGAAACCATTGATGCCGATTTACGCGCTTTCTATGAATTTAACTCTAAACACATGGAAGCGTGGGATGGCCCTGCAGGTTTGGTGATTCAGGATGGTCGTCATGCCATCTGTATGTTAGACCGTAATGGCTTACGTCCTGCACGTTGGGTGATCACCAAAAATGGCTACATTACTTTGGCCTCTGAAATTGGGGTGTGGGGTTATGAGCCTGAAGATGTAATTTCTAAAGGACGTGTTGGTCCTGGTCAAATTTTGGTGGTGGATACCTTTACTGGCAAAGTGCTCGATACGCAGGATGTAAATAACCATCTGAAAAGAATGCGTCCTTATCGTGAATGGTTACGTGAAAATTCAATCCGTTTACAAGGTAGCCCAGAGCTTGAAGAATATTTGTGTGATCAGGGTTTAAAAGGTGATGCCTTAAAAGCTGCACAAAAAATGTTTATGGTGACCTTTGAAGAGCGTGATCAATTATTGCGTCCAATCGCAGAAAGTGGTCAGGAAGCCGTTGGTTCCATGGGTGATGATACGCCAATGGCAGTATTGTCGCGCCAGGTACGCCATGTGTCGGATTATTTCCGTCAGCAGTTTGCGCAGGTGACCAATCCACCGATTGACCCATTGCGTGAATCGATCGTGATGTCTTTGGAAACCTGTTTGGGGCGTGAACAAAACGTATTTGAGCAAGGCCCAGAACATGCCGACCGCTTGATTATTTCAAGTCCTGTGTTGACCAATTCCAAAATGCACCAAATTCGCACTTTGGGTCGTAAAGGCTATGAAATTGCCGACATCGACCTGAACTATGCCGAAAATGAAGGTTTGCAAGCTGCGATTCAACGGATTTGCAGAACTGCTGCACAAGCGGTGCGTGAGGGTAAAACTTTATTGGTACTCACCGATAAAAAAATCCGTGAAGGTTACTTGCCTGCCAATGCGGTCATGGCGACTGGTGCGGTGCATCACTACTTAATACAAGTCGGTTTACGTACCGATGCCAACATTATTGTGGAAACAGGCTTTGCCCGCGATCCGCACCAATTTGCAGTATTGCTCGGTTTTGGTGCAACTGCGGTGTATCCATATTTGGCTTATGATGTGATCAATGATTTGATTGCCAAAGGCGAGTTATTGGGCGATCCAGTTTATGCGCAAAGCAATTTCCGCAAAGGCATTGAAAAAGGCTTGCTCAAAGTCTTATCCAAAATGGGGATTTCAACTGTCGCATCTTACCGTGGTGGTCAGTTGTTTGAGGCAGTCGGCTTATCTGCCGAAGTGGTGAATACTTGCTTTATTGGTGTACCGAGTCGTATTCAGGGTGCAACTTTTGCCGATCTGGAAAATGATCAGAAAAAATTGGCAGATACTGCATGGAAATCGCGTAAGCCAATTGATCAGGGCGGTCTGCTGAAATTTGTATTTGGCAAGGAATACCATGCCTTTAACCCAGATGTGATCAATGCCTTACACAAAGCGGTGCGTTCAGGCAATTATGCAGATTTTAAAGAATATGCAGAAATCGTGAATAATCGCCCAATCGCAACCATTCGTGATCTATTCAAGTTAAAAACAGACAATTCCATTGCCTTAGATCAAGTGGAATCGGTTGAACAAATTTTACCGCGATTCGACTCTGCGGGCATGTCTTTGGGTGCGTTGTCACCAGAAGCGCATGAAGCGATTGCGATTGCCATGAACACTATTGGTGGGCGTTCAAACTCAGGTGAGGGCGGTGAAGACCCTGCGCGTTATGGCACGATTCGTAACTCGAAAATCAAACAGATTGCTTCGGGACGTTTTGGGGTCACACCTGCTTACTTAACCTCTGCAGAAGTGTTGCAGATTAAAGTGGCACAGGGTGCAAAACCAGGCGAGGGTGGTCAGTTACCGGGTGGTAAAGTGAATGGCTTGATTGCCCGTTTACGTTACTCTGTGCCAGGTGTAACTTTGATTTCACCACCACCGCACCACGATATTTATTCGATTGAAGACTTGTCACAATTGATTTTCGATTTAAAGCAAGTCAATCCGCAAGCCATGGTATCGGTCAAACTGGTGTCTGAACCGGGTGTGGGTACCATTGCAGCAGGTGTCGCTAAAGCCTATGCCGACTTCATTACCATCTCGGGTTATGATGGCGGTACCGCAGCATCGCCACTGTCCTCTATTCACCATGCAGGTTCACCGTGGGAGTTGGGTTTAAGCGAGGCGCATCAGGCACTGCGTGTGAATGACTTGCGTGGCAAAGTCCGTGTGCAAACCGATGGTGGCTTAAAAACTGGTTTAGATGTGGTGAAAGCGGCAATTTTAGGTGCGGAAAGCTTCGGTTTTGGTTCAACGCCAATGATTGCCTTAGGTTGTAAATACTTGCGTATCTGTCACTTAAATAACTGTGCAACAGGGGTAGCAACGCAGCAAGATCATTTGCGTCAGGAACACTATATTGGTGAACCACAAATGCTGATCAACTTCTTCACATTTATTGCTGAAGAAACTCGTGAATGGTTAGCAGCATTGGGTGTGGCGAGCTTAAAAGACTTGATTGGTCGTACCGACTTACTGGAAATTTTACCAGGTGAAACTGAAAAACATGCGCATCTTGATTTAAGTGCCTTGTTGGAATCGCATCCTGCGGCAGAAGGCAAAGCGCAATACTGTCAGGTTGAAGGCAATGCACCATTTGACAAAGGTGTCTTGGCTGAAAAAATGATTGCAGAGATGTTGCCTGCAATTGAAGCAGGTACGGGCGGCGAGTATTACTTTAACGTGAGCAACTGTGACCGTTCTATTGGTGCACGTATTTCAGGTGAAATTGCCCGTCGTTATGGTAACTTGAGCATGGAACATTATCCTGTCAAAGTGAATCTTACAGGTACTGCAGGGCAATCTTTAGGTGTTTGGAATGCAGGTGGTTTGCATATCAAACTTGAAGGCGATGCCAATGACTACGTTGGTAAAGGCATGGCGGGTGGACGTATTTCCATCTTCCCACCAAAAGGTTCGCCATTCCAAACGCAGAATACGGCCATTATTGGTAATACCTGCCTATATGGTGCAACTGGTGGTAAATTATTTGCTGCGGGTACTGCAGGTGAGCGTTTTGCGGTGCGTAACTCAGGTGCTTTCGCTGTGATTGAAGGAGCAGGCGACCATTGCTGTGAATACATGACAGGCGGTATTGTGACTGTATTGGGCAAAGTGGGTCATAACTTCGGTGCAGGTATGACCGGTGGTTTTGCTTATGTACTCGATTTAGATAATGACTTCGTTGACCATTACAACCATGAACTCATTGAATTGAACCGTATCTCAACTGAATCGATGGAAGAACATAAAGAGTTCTTGTGCCGTATTTTAGATGAACATATTAAAGAAACAGGCAGTGCGTGGGCATACAAAATCCGCCATGAGTTTGATTTCTATAGCCGTAAATTCTGGCTGGTGAAACCAAAAGCTGCAAACTTGCAGACTTTGTTAAAAACTACCCAAGCAGATCCACAATAATCCACGACTCAGCATTCGGCAGATGTGGATAACTTTAGACTTATACCCAGTGTAAATGTCGCGTTATCCACATCCACCTACGGAGAAAGACATGGCAGAACGCCTACATAATGACTTTCAATTTCTGGATGTAGCACGCCAAGATCCAGAGAAAAAAGATCTCGATGTCCGCAAAAATGAGTTTGTGGAAATTTATAAACCGTTTACTGCAGAAGTGGCGGCCAATCAGACCCATCGTTGTTTGGGCTGTGGTAACCCGTACTGTGAATGGAAATGCCCTGTGCATAACTACATTCCGAACTGGCTTAAACTAATTTCGGAAGGTCGTGTTTTTCAGGCGGCAGAATTGTGTCATCAAACCAATACTTTGCCTGAAGTTTGTGGACGGGTTTGTCCACAAGACCGTTTGTGTGAAGGCGCATGTACCTTAAATGATGGTTTTGGTGCAGTGACCATTGGCAATGCCGAAAAGTACATTAACGATACTGCTTTTGCCTTGGGTTGGCGTCCAGATATGTCGCATGTGAAATGGACCGATAAAAAAGTGGCCATTATTGGCGCAGGCCCTGCAGGTTTGGGCTGTGCCGATATCTTGGTGCGTAATGGCGTCAAACCAGTGGTCTTTGACAAACGCCCTGAAATTGGCGGTTTGCTGACCTTTGGTATTCCAGAATTTAAAATGGAAAAAGACGTGATGAGACGCCGCCGAGAAATTTTTTCTGGCATGGGGGTTGAATTCCGTTTAAATACCGAAATTGGTACAGATATCACGATTGAACAATTGCTTGCAGATTACGATGCCGTGTTCATGGGCATGGGCACTTATACCTATATGAAAGGTGGATTTGCTGGTGAAGATTTAGATGGTGTTTATGATGCGCTGGATTTCTTGATTGCCAATGTCAACCGTTGCCAAGGCTGGGAAAAAGACCCTGCAGAATACATCAGTGTTGAAGGCAAAAAAGTGATTGTACTGGGTGGTGGGGATACTGCCATGGACTGTAACCGTACTTCTATTCGTCAAGGTGCGCAAGAAGTGACCTGTGCTTACCGTCGTGATGAAGCCAATATGCCAGGTTCACGTCGTGAAGTGACCAACGCCCGTGAAGAAGGAGTGAACTTCTTATTCAACCGTCAACCCATTGAAATTGTAGGTGAAAATGGCAAGGTTACAGGTGTCAAAGTTGTAACGACTCAATTGGGTGAGCCTGATAGCCGTGGCCGTCGCAGCCCAGAGCCTGTACCAGGTTCAGAAGAAGTTTTACCTGCCGATGCAGTGTTACTTGCTTTTGGTTTCCGTGCCAGCCCAGCAGACTGGTTTAGCACTGCCAATGTTGGAGTAGACGGTTCAGGTCGTGTAGTGGCAGCAGAACAGCAAACATTTAAGTTCCAAACGTCTAACCCGAAAATTTTTGCAGGGGGCGATATGGTGCGTGGTTCTGATTTGGTCGTGACTGCAATTTGGGAAGGTCGTCAGGCGGCAGAAGGTATTTTAGATTATTTAGAGATCTAAACGAGTTTGTTTTGCTTAGATCTTGAAAGGGCTGAGTTTTAAGGAATTCAGTCCTTTTTTATTGGATGTTTTATCCAGCTCATCTTCTTGTAGAATATATTGCCATCTCTGATTCATATAAGGTTTAAGAGCTGAAACTTCAATATCAATTCAATCTGCTGTACAAGGTTATTGTTTGATGTAAACAGTTTGGTGATTCGCTCGATTAAACAAAATACACAAACAGGTCAGAATTTCACGTTAGAATGAAATCATTTCATACAAATACAAAGAAAATTTAGAGGTTAATTTATGAATTTCACAAAAAAAACCATGCTCGCGGTGGCTTTAACCAGTACTTTGACATTAAGCGGCTGTGGCTATAACACCTTACAAGTGAAAGATGAAGCCGTAACAGCATCTTGGTCAGAAGTCCAAAACCAATATCAACGCCGTGCCGATTTAGTGCCAAACTTGGTGAATGTGGTTAAAGGCTATGCCAAACATGAAGAACAAGTCTTGACTGAAGTCACTCAGGCACGTGCCAATGTCGCAGGCTTAAAAGTGGATAAGTCGGTATTGGAAGACCCTGCGTTATTCCAGAAATATCAAGAAGCACAGGCGCAAATGACCAGTGCCTTATCACGTTTAATTGCGGTGTCTGAAAATTATCCAGACTTAAAAGCCAATGAGCAATTCCGTGATTTACAAGTACAACTAGAAGGCACAGAAAACCGTATTGCCGTGGCGCGTAACCGTTACATCAGCACAGTGCAAGACTTTAACAGCTATGCACGTCAATTCCCGCAAGTGATGACCGCAAAAGTGATTGGCATGGACACCAAACCAAACTTCAGTGCCGAACAAAGCGCACAAACAGCACCGAAAGTTTCGTTTGAATAACGCCTAGGAGGATGTCTGGATGCTGCAATTACACAGCAAGACCCACATGAGTCTAGCGCAGATGCTGCTGCTCATGGCAGTTATGTGTTTCAGTTGCTTGGCATATAGTGAAGTTGCTACAGCAACCGATGAAACTGCCGAAGCTGTGGTGCTGGGTAAAATTGTGCAGCAACAGCATCCTCAAAGTGCAAACCCTATTCCTGATCTTACAAATTCACGCCAGTCTACATCGAGCACTCAGCAAGCACCTGTAGGATCACCTGTTCAGCAACCGAAAATTGCCCATGATATGGCAGAAGGTGAATCTATACGTGCTTTGCCGACCTTGAATCAGCCCGTAGTCGATCAAGCCAATTTGCTCACTGCTGCAGAAAAACAGCAAATCAGCCAGCGGATTTTAAATGTACATCAACAAGCCAAAGCACAAATTGGGGTGGTGATTGTACCGACCACAGGGCAGGAAGATATTTTTGATTTTGCCATGCGGGTCGCAGAACAATGGAAGCTTGGTTCTGCCAAGCAAGACAATGGTGTGTTGATGGCAATTGCAGTCAATGACCGCCGTATTCAAATTTTAACAGGTTATGGTTTAGAGGGCGTGCTGCCCGATATTGTGGTCAGTCGGATTATTAACCAACGCATTACGCCATATTTTAAGCAAGCGCAATATGCACAAGGCATAGATGCTGGCTTGGCAGAAATTGAACGGATTTTAAACTTAGACCCCGAAGTTGCGGCACAGGCAGCGCAAGAACTGAAACAGCGTCAGGAACAAGCCTTGCAAGAACAACAGGCGCGTGAAAAAACCTTGAGCACTGCTTTATTTATTTTAATTGCGGGGGTAATTGGCTCACTGATTGTCGGAAAACGCTTAAGTGCTTCAACTGCTGCCGTAGCAGGAACAGTGGCAGGTTTGGTCAACGGTGCAGGCTTAATCACCAGTTTAATGATTGGCGCGGGGATTTTCTTTTTACTCATTACTGCCATTGCACAGACCATTTTCCAAATTTTCTTGTCCTCTGCAGGGCGTGGCGGCGGACATGGTGGCGGTGGTTTTGGCGGCGGCGGTTTTGGTGGCGGTGGCTATAGCGGCGGCGGTGGTGGCTTTGGTGGGGGAGGAGCATCAGGATCATGGTAACCACAACAGATACAACAGAAATTATTACTCAACCGAAAATGGACATTGCAGCCCGTCCGAGTGTAAAGCGTTGGCTGAAGCATTACTTTTATTTACCTGCCACCAAACGTTTTTTTAATGCGCAGGATCAACATGCCATTGCAGAAGCGGTGACGGCTGCCGAGCATGGGCATGTAGGTGAAATTCAGGTGGTGATTGAAGGTTGTTTACCGTCGCGGTTGGCGTATGCGATAGATACGCATACCCGTGCACGCCAATTATTTGCAGAATTGGGTGTTTGGGATACTGAATTGAACAGCGGGGTTTTACTGTACCTGAATTTGTGTGAGCGCAAGGTGGAAATTGTGATAGACCGTGGCATTAAAACCGCGACCACGCAACAGGTATGGGATGAAGTCTGTGCGCATATTGTGCAGGGTTTGGCACAGCAGCAGTATCGGCAAGCGGTAATCACAGGTGTGAAAGAAATTGGTGAAATTTTGGATGTGTTTTATGACCGCCAGCTGCTAGATCAGCAAAATGAATTGGGCAATGCACCGATTATTTTGGGATGAGGGTTGTTGGTATTTTTCTTTTTTTAATTCCTTCCTGAGCACAAATTTAAGCACGGCTTTAAGTTTGTGCGCAAGAAAGGAAATGCAATGAGGGTTTCTCCCTTTTTTAAAGTGAGGCTAGGAGAGATTTTTTAAACATGGGTAGCTTTCACTACATGTGCCTTACTTTTTCAAAAAGGGGATGTCTCATCAATACAAAAGATAAGCACTGCACATAAGTTAAATTTGCTGAAATTTAGATCAAAAATACAAATATATATGTGATGAATTTATTTTCAAAATGTAAAAATGTGATGTAATTCGCAAAAGAATGACAAAATTTGTTAAATTTATAATTTGAAATTGACAATATTTGTCACTTTTTAACAAAAATACACAGTCAAATTAAAAGTTCTAAATTTTTTATATGTAAGGTGCTGTTTTTTTGTGAGAATTGTTTATAATAAAAGTTGGCACGTTTAGTGCTAAGTATAAAATTGCTTACAAAGCTTATAATTAAATTAACAAACATTTGTGGAGAATGTTTATGAATACCATGCAAAAAGGTTTTACCCTAATTGAATTGATGATCGTTGTAGCGATTATTGGTATTTTGGCTGCGATTGCGATTCCTGCATATCAAGATTATATTGCAAAATCACAAGCGACATCTGGTTTAGCTGAAATTTCACCTGCTAAAACTCAATACGAAGTTCTTGTAAATGAAGGTGCTGCTGCTAGTGCATTTACAGTGGCAGGTGTTGGTATTAAAAATAGTGACCGCTGTACAGTTGGTGTAAATGCTCCTACATCTGGTGCAGCTACGAATGCTATCACTTGTTCATTAAAAGGCTCACCAAAAGTAACTGGTGCAGTCATTAACTTAGGTCGTTCAGCTGATGGTTCATGGTCTTGTACTCTAACAGGTACAACTTTAGATGCTAAATATAAACCAGGTTCATGTTCATAATTTGAATTTGAGTTAAAAAAGAGAGCCTGGGCTCTCTTTTTTATGGCTTAATATTTGTTGGTCGGTTTGCCTAAGTTTTGTGGAACATAGGGTTCTAAATGTAATGGGCGTCCTGAATCCCAAAATGCAGGTGCACCTTCCCAATCTATACTAATACAGTCTTTACAGATAATATCTTGTCCATGTACGATCAAAAGAATGCTAGAAAATAGAACGATTAAAAACATCCATAGATATTTCATTGAATTTATATTTAAAGGTGCAGTATTTGGACGAAGACAAAAACTTAGAGTATATGACAAGACGCATAAACTTGTGATTTGGCTGACTGGGTAAAGCAAACTACCAGATAACATTGAATTGATTAAAATAGCAATTGTACCTGCCAATAGTAGCGGAGGGATCTGAGATATTTCTTGCTTTATATTTATGCAGAGTGCAATGATGAGTCCTGTCAGGAGAAATACAGAAAGTCCCCATTCGCTTAAAAATTTTAGCCAAATATTATGTGGGTGAGCAATGATGGTATAAGGTTGCTGCAAAAGAAAATGATTACCTCCCACCCCTAAAATTGGATTCTCAAGCCAAGTATTGAATGCCTTTAACCATAAATCAATTCGACCCGAGCTACTAGTTCTTGCTAAAGCAGATCCGATTGAACTCGGTAAAATTTGATGATAGATGGTATACAGGCTAAGTGCAGTGAGACCTGATAAAACAGGGAGCTTAAAATCAAATTTCTTGCTTTTTTTATGATAAATAAAACTCAGTATAAGACCAATGATGACTGCAAGTAAGCATGCTCTTGCGCCATGAAATAGAAAATTCAATAAGTAAATAGTTGAAACACTATAGACTGAAACAGTAAGTAGCCATTGCTTGAGTTTTGAGAGTTGAACAGATACTTTCAAAAATCCAATACGAAGCCAGAGTAGAAATACGCAGGGTAGTAGAGCATCATCAAGCATGCGGATATTGGTAAAAGATTGTGTCCAGCTACCAATGCCACCTTGTAATCGATCAAAAATCGCAATGGGTAAAAAAATAAGTGTTAGTATGGGTAGAATTGCTACGCATGCAAGCATATTTTCTGCAAATTTTTTGTAGTATTTAAAGAGATTGGCATAAATGAGGCAAGCGCTCATGAGTAAAAAATATAAAGAGGCATCTGCATAAGCACGAGGAGAGTAATCTGCTTGCCAAGCGGAAATGAGTACTAAAGTTACTAATAATGTAATAAGTAGAAATATGGTCTTCCTTATTTTTTCTTCAAATATTTGATAGTATTCTTTATGGAGTAGATGAATGCCTAGAATATTAGTTGTTAATAATAATAAAATTTCGTAGATTCGCCACGCATCATAAGGCGCTTTAACCCAATACGCACTTAAGCTTGAAAATGCAATAAAACAGAAAAGGGCAATTAAAAAAAGCAACGATTTGTTTATAATATGGAACATTGAGAGATCCTTCTGAGCCTTTCTGTATAGGGGAATTATATGAAAGATATAAAGCAAATTGTAAAAGAAAAGTTCAAAGCATTTGCAGTGCATTTTGCATTATCTTTCTTGGTTTTAAGTCTAATTATAAGTTTTATTTATTTTATATGGTATCCGGGTCCTATTTTGCAGGCTGTTGAAGCAAGTAAAATTTTAATGTTAATGATTCTTATTGACGTGATACTAGGGCCATTATTGACATTTATTGTGTATAAAAAAAATAAAAAAACCTTGAAAATGGACTTGGCTGTTATTGGTTTTATTCAGGTAATTGCCTTGGCTTTTGGTGTAAGCAGTTTAGCTTTAGCCAAACCTGTATGGATTGTATTTAATGGCAATAAGTTTGAATTGATTCAGAAAAATGAAATTATCTATACAAGTCAAAATACATCACAGGAGTTTTTGAGTAGTCATTATTGGTCAAAACCGAGATTTGTAGCGGCAACACTTTCAAACGATGCTCATGAGAAAGAAGCACAAATCATGGATGAGGTGTTTTCAGGTATATCATTAGCCCAAAAGCCTGAAAATTATGTGGAAATTAAACAGGTCTTCCCAGAAATTTTAAAATCGTCTTATCCACTACAAGACTTATATCAATATAATGCTAAAGCTAGCGTTGATGCAGTACTAGAGCGCTATTCACCACGTAAGCATTGGTTACCATTAAAAGCAAAAGAAGTAGATATGGTTGTTTTAGTGGGGAATACAGAAAATGATTTTGTAATAGTAGATTTACGTCCTTGGAACTAGTCGATCTTTTAAATTTCTTATCAAAGGCAGATTACTCATTAATCTGCTTTTTGTTTATCATGTGCCAGACTCTCACTGCCTGATATTTCCATGAAATTCACGCTCGCGCTCATCGCCGCCATCCTCATCTCCCTTGCATGGCTATTGCCCATTCACTACCGCCCGTGGGTGACTTATACAGGTGAACTCTACGCATTTTTTGCTCTGTTTGCGCTTGCCACTTGCCTATTCAAAGAAAAATTGCAGATACCAAAAATCAGTCTGCCCTTACTGGCACTGTGCAGTGTTCCACTCATTCAGTGGGGCCTTGGCTTAGTCTACTTCTTTGACAAAGCCTTGCTCAGCAGCGTGTATATCTTCAGTTTTTGGTTGTCAATTATTTTTGGCTATAACCTCACTCAAAACAGCATTGAACGTGAACGCATCTTTACAGGCTTTAGTTATGTGCTACTCGGCGTGGGAAGTATGACCGCATTCATGGCGATTTGCCAGTGGCTCACACTCGATCAATACCTGCCAATGATGGTGGATATTAAAATTGGACAACGCCCTTATGCCAACTTCGCCCAACCAAATAATATGGCGACCTTTTTGGTGATGTCACTCATGGCATGCCTATATTTATACGAAAAACAAAAACTTAAAACCGTGTGGATTGTGATTGCAGCTGCCATGATTTTAGTCGGTGTGGTACTGAGTCAATCGCGAACGTCATGGTTGGCGTCGCTGTGTCTCTTGATCTATTTGAGCTATCAACAATACCGTGGCGTGATGCGGATTAAATGGCGCTATAGCTTGCTGTGGTTTGCCGCATTTATCGGGTTAATTTTTATCGCACCTGCTTTTAGTCAATTGCTCTCACAAAGTGCAGACCTTTCGGTGCAATCTCGTGATGTGGTACAGCGCGCCACAGGTGATATGTCGCGCTTGGCCATTTGGCAGCAAATGCTCGCTGCGATTGAACATCAACCGTGGTGGGGCTATGGTTGGCATCAAACCAGTGTGGCGTATGTCACGATTAGCGAATTTGTACAAGGTCCTGTGTGGATTCGCAGCGCACACAATTTCATTTTAGACTTTTTACTCTGGAATGGTGTGATACTGGGCGTGCCATTTTTGGCGTATCTGGGTTATTGGGGCTACCAGTTGCATAAATATACCCAATCGGTGGAATCGGTTGTGGGAATTTTAATGCTCGGTGCATTTAGTGTACATGCCATGCTGGAATTTCCACAAAACTATGCCTACTTCTTGTTGCCTGTAGGTTTTATTATCGGCATGGTTCAGTCACAACGGGTGTTTAAAAACTTCACTTTATCTGCAATTTATTTACGCAGTACTTTTGTACTTGGCGCATTGTTGTTGATGCTGATTTATCGTGATTATGAGGTGATGGTGCCTAAATTGAATCAGTCGGTACGTTATGAACAAACGCCTGAAAGAATCACCCATCAAGAGCGTATTTTTGTACTCGAAGAATTTAACCGCCGCATTGAGTGGATTCGTTTAAATCCGTATAGCCTACAAACGCCTGAACAATTGCAGGATATCCATGAAATTGTGTTGAATTATCCAACCCGCTACGATTTATTGAAATATGCACGCGTATTAGCATTTAACGGTTATGAGGCAGAAGCCAAAAAGCAATTATGGTTGTTAAGCACTTTGTGGCAGGTTAATGTAGATTATGCGACTTTATTGGATGAGGCAAAGCCGCGCTGATTTAAGTATTCTATTTTAAGAATATGCTTCTGTGGCTTCCCCCTTTGAAAAAGGTGAGCCATATATGGCGCAAGGAGGGGGATTAAAAAATATAAGCCAAATATGGTGAAAATTTTCAATGTTGAAAATCTCTCCCAACCTTTCTTTAAAAAGAGAGGGGTACTCATTATCAAATTGATTTCATGTGCGAAAATTTAAAGAGATGCTGAAATTTTGTTCAGATAAAGGGGGTTGTGTTAGAATTGTATGATCTATTCACACAATAAGGCATGCTGATGGCGAGAACTACAAGTGTAACAATTGGCCCACAACTCGATGACTTTGTGAGCAAACTGATTGAATCTGGACGTTATGGTTCAACCAGTGAAGTGATGCGATCTGCATTAAGATTATTGGAACAGCAAGAAAATCAAACTGCAGCTTTAAAGCAAGCGATTGAAGCAGGTGAGAACAGTGGAGAAAGTACACTCAGCCTAAAAGATATTGCTGCTCAAGTGAAGCAGAAGCATCGTGTATAAACTATCTAATTTAGCTGTCGATGACTTCACTGCTATTTATGAATACACCTTACTTAATTTTGGTGTAGCTCAAGCTGACCAATACACGCAACATTTGGAAAATACCTTTCATTTGTTAGTGAGTTGGTAATCCCCCCTAAAAATAATTGAGTTTAAAAGTAGAAAATCGAATAACCTTGATTTAAGGAGATTTTCTATGAAAACATCTAAGTATTCAGACAGCTTGATCATGAGTATCTTGAAGCAAGCTG
>NZ_VPEP01000130.1:0-1300 GCF_013417035.1 Acinetobacter sp. YH16053 | reverse complement strand
TTTAAAAAAAATAATCGGGCTTTGCTGCGTGTGGCGTTCCGTGAACGCACATCACCAGTAAAAGCCCGATTTTATATTTTGGTACTTTGCGCACCGTATAATTTCACTTAGAACAGCTTGCCCTTGGTATATTGACGAAAACTCATGTAATGCTTGCTGTGTAAGGCTTTCAAAGCACCTCAAGTTCTAGCAGATCAGATAACAAATATAATTCTTGTTCATCTAAAGCAATTCTGTTTTCACCACTTAAAGACAATAAAACTTCTGTAACCTTTCCTTGTTCTTCAAAGAAATGGCCGTTCTCTGTATGTACGAATTTTACTGTTTTGCCTAAAAGCTCTATGACTTGTTCCATCTTAAACACCTTTTTTTTTAAGTTTTTGACTTAGTGATTAGTATCATTATGGTGAGAGTTGAGCAGATAGAAGGGAATACTCACCCTAAAGCACCTATAAAGGCACTTTAGGAGTATTTCCCTCTGGAGCATCACTACGGAGCCGAGCGTCGCTTCAATCGGAGTGCATCACGGTATAACGCTGCACCTGTCTTAATTACGGCTTATATCACCGCCTGAACGCATTTAAGACCGCCTGTGGGCTTTGTTTGATCATCGCAAGGGCATAACACCCAATATACTCACGATCACCCTTAGACTACTCATTCTGCTGTGTGCTTTGTTCAGATCCCCCAGTAGCACACTGAAAGTCACCGCTTAAATGCTGTCGTCACTAATCCTTCCACCCATTTAAACGAACGGAATTAATCACTGGAGAAGTTTTAACAACGAAAGGGATTTATTTTAAATCTTGTGTGGTTATAATCGCTTTACCGCACGGGGATTTTATCCTGATTATTATGTCAGACGGTAATCTACATAATCTTTCGTTATTAATTACGTCAATAATTAATAACCGTGCTTAGAATATATTTGATATATTGTTTTTATGCAAACCAAGAAAGCATATCCAGCCTGTCATTAGACAGGTTTTTTTTTGCCTGTTTCTTGAGAAACGCGGAAGCGTGCATTCCTGATAAAAATTACAGAACGAGTGTCTACGAGTGAACTGACGCAATAAGCTACGAAAACGCTTTTTTCCCTGATTACAGCTCCCCTTTGCCGCAGATCGGTAAAAATTAGCGAATGCGCCACGAAAACAAATAAACGCTGCACAATTTAAAAAAAATAATCGGGCTTTGCTGCGTGTGGCGTTCCGTGAACGCACATCACCAGTAAAAGCCCGATTTTATATTTTGGTACTTTGCGCACCGTATAATTTCACTTAGAACAGCTTGCCCTTGG
>NZ_VPEP01000129.1:0-1319 GCF_013417035.1 Acinetobacter sp. YH16053 | reverse complement strand
GGCCAGGCCTCAGCATTTTATTATGGTGATCCCCTGGGCGAAATGCGCCTGGTAAGCAGAGTTTTTGAAATGTAAGGCCTTTGAATAAGACAAAAGGCTGCCTCATCGCTAACTTTGCAACAGTGCCGTATTTGCAGTACCAGCGTACGGCCCACAGAATGATGTCACGCTGAAAATGCCGGCCTTTGAATGGGTTCATGTGCAGCTCCATCAGCAAAAGGGGATGATAAGTTTATCACCACCGACTATTTGCAACAGTGCCGATAAAAATATATCATCATGAACAATAAAACTGTCTGCTTACATAAACAGTAATACAAGGGGTGTTATGAGCCATATTCAACGGGAAACGTCTTGCTCGAGGCCGCGATTAAATTCCAACCTGGATGCTGATTTATATGGGTATAGATGGGCTCGCGATAATGTCGGGCAATCAGGTGCGACAATCTATCGATTGTATGGGAAGCCCAATGCGCCAGAGTTGTTTCTGAAACATGGCAAAGGTAGCGTTGCCAATGATGTTACAGATGAGATGGTCAGACTAAACTGGCTGACGGCATTTATGCCTCTTCCGACCATCAAGCATTTTATCCGTACTCCTGATGATGCATGGTTACTCACCACTGCGATCCCCGGGAAAACAGCATTCCAGGTATTAGAAGAATATCCTGATTCAGGTGAAAATATTGTTGATGCGCTGGCAGTGTTCCTGCGCCGGTTGCATTCGATTCCTGTTTGTAATTGTCCTTTTAACAGCGATCGCGTATTTCGTCTCGCTCAGGCGCAATCACGAATGAATAACGGTTTGGTTGATGCTAGTGATTTTGATGACGAGCGTAATGGCTGGCCTGTTGAACAAGTCTGGAAAGAAATGCATAAGCTTTTGCCATTCTCACCGGATTCAGTCGTCACTCATGGTGATTTCTCACTTGATAACCTTATTTTTGACGAGGGGAAATTAATAGGTTGTATTGATGTTGGACGAGTCGGAATCGCAGACCGATACCAGGATCTTGCCATCCTATGGAACTGCCTCGGTGAGTTTTCTCCTTCATTACAGAAACGGCTTTTTCAAAAATATGGTATTGATAATCCTGATATGAATAAATTGCAGTTTCATTTGATGCTCGATGAGTTTTTCTGATAGTTAGTCTTTGTAGAGACACAAACCTGAAATTCCGGACACCGCGCTTGGCACTGTTGCAAATAGTCGGTGGTGATAAACTTATCATCCCCTTTTGCTGATGGAGCTGCACATGAACCCATTCAAAGGCCGGCATTTTCAGCGTGACATCATTCTGTGGGCCGTACGCTGGTAC
>NZ_VPEP01000128.1:0-1324 GCF_013417035.1 Acinetobacter sp. YH16053 | reverse complement strand
ATTCCCAATGTTGAGCTTTCAACAGGCAAACGCCTACAGCCATTCTATGCGCCAGTCGATTTAGATCGAGTCGATCTATTTAAGCAGATCACCAATACCGAACATTCACTGTATGACCCCGATGATCCTGAACATCGACAGCTATTTTTAAATAAAAAGAATCTACCCAAAGATATTAAGGATTTTAAAGAGCAGTTACATCAACGTGTTTACCGAGCGGTTGCCAATGGTGAAGTTGCCGATCGGCAAGAATTGGTGCAATGGCTTGAATCGAATCAAATCAATGTCACCCGACAAGTAAAAAATTCCATATCCATTGAAAACCCGTATGAGGGCGCAAAACGTCCTATCCGTTTAGAGGGCGAGATTTATGAGCAAAGCTTTAGAGCTACTGGCGAATATCGACAAGAAGTACAACAACGAATTGAAGAATACAGAGGAACAACTTCTGAGCGGTATCGAGCAAACGTCACAGACTATCAGAGACAGCTTGAACACAAGAGCCAATATCACAGCGACCGCTATCCAACAGTCGGACGAGAAAATAGCCCAGAGCATTCAAAACAACGCCCAGACGGTCGAGAAGGAATTGAGCCAGTATCAAACCTTACTGCAATCGAAATTGAGCCATTTAACGAAATTAAACGAGCAAATACAGAGCCAAGAACAACAAGCCCAGAATCAAGCGGTACAGAAAAAACTTACCATTTTGAATATGGGACTGATTTCAGTAGTAGTTATTTTGCTTATAGCAATTTTCTCGCTTGGTCTCGTCACCAAAAACAAGTACAGCGAGATGCAGACGCTAAATACAGTGATCAACGAGAAGCAAATGAGGGTCGATCATTTGAACCGATCGGGAGGCAGTTTGACGATCAGCACATGCAAGCGACCAGACAGCAAAGCACAACGTCTCTGTATTCAGATCAACAAGAATGCAGGGGAATGGCAGAACGGTTACATGATTCCAATGGGGTACTAAACGATGACGGAATTAGAAACACAATTATTGAGAATCATCGAAGAACAACAGCAACAGTTACTGCAACAACAATCGCAATTGCAGAAGCAACAGCAAGCTTTAGACACAATGCAAACCAAGATTATCCAAGCCTTGTCAGCACAATCAAAGGCAATCGAGAGCGATCAGCAAAGCTTACAGCAAGCACAGAAATCATTAGCGACAATACAGAAGCAATTTCACGAGCTAGAACGCAGTACAGCAAGCTATACCGAGCAGATCAATGGAAAAGTTCGAGAGATGAGCCAGATTACAGCCAACAACGAAGAAATTCTGGAGAGAATCTCAACCACACAGCATTCT
>NZ_VPEP01000127.1:0-1326 GCF_013417035.1 Acinetobacter sp. YH16053 | reverse complement strand
GCTGGGCCTGTGCCAGTTGCTTGAGCCGTTTTAAGCTGTTCACTTGCCAACGCTCCAGCGCCTTTTGTAGCCATAGACGCACCAGCTGCACCAGCAGCAGCGCCAGCTGTCGCAGCAGCCACAGCACGTAGGGCAGAAGTTAAAGCAGCACCACTTCCAATAGATGAACCGTTAATCACACCTTGGAGCATATCAGGCACAATTTTGGTTAATGCCAGCAGTACCACACTACAGCCAATCATACCGACCAAACTTACATTGTCTTCAACATTAAAGCCCGTAGCCCACTCTTGGATAAAAGTAAGTCCAAGACCTGCAATCAATTGTAAGATAAATATTTTTGCACCGACTGAAACAGCATATTGAATAGTTTTCAAGGCATAGTCTTTCGTCCATTGCGAACCTGCAAACCCCATCATTAAGACACTAGCTGACACCACGATATACATTTCAACCAACGCCAAAACCAAGAACGCACAAATCAAGGCAAATGCAATCATGATAATGATTGAAGCAATCAGCATCCCCAATGAATCAATAGGCGACCAAGCACTTACCGAGTTTAAAATCTCTTGGACGATCTTCCAGCCGTTCACAAAAAAATCTGAGGGTGTAAGCAGACTGTAGCCACTGGCGGTAGATGCAGCCTGCCTGAAGCTATTTACAATCGCTTCAGCGAACGTTGCTGAGTTCATCAAAAGCCATGACATAAAGCCAGAATCAAAAAATTATTATGTGATCAGATTTCTTTTCTGCTCAAACTGCTCTTCAATTTTTGAACTCAAAAAATTGACAATAGGCTGCAAAGCATAATGCTCCTCTTGCCAATTTTGTTTGCCGATTTCCCCTCTATATTCCTGTATAAGTCGCTGCAATACGAATTTCTGCTCATCAGAAAGCTGAGACATAACCCATCGTGCAGCATTGTCTTTTGAAGCAATATCCTTCATCACTAAACTAAAATAGATCCGGCATAAAGCTAAAATCTGGTTTCTTTCATCTGCATCCTCATCCCAATGCGCTACAATTTCGGGATAAGTGTCAGACATTGCTTGCCATAGTTCTTGATCAGAAATTTCAGGTGCCCATTGGTTTAAAGCTGGCCCAAATAAAACTGGATGATGAGATCTCGCTTTTCTAAGCAATATACTAATATCTGGGTCTTTCTGTGAGCTCAATATTCCACCTTCTTTAAGCTCTTCACGCAGCCATTCACCAAATTGCATTTCATAACTTAAAGGATAAATTCCAGACTGAATCTCATCTTTTAATAATATAGTAACTTCTAATGGCCTTTGTAATTCCCCAACAGGCTGTGAATTTTTT
>NZ_VPEP01000126.1:0-1329 GCF_013417035.1 Acinetobacter sp. YH16053 | reverse complement strand
ATCCGTACTAAATCCATCGCGGTTAAAAAGCCCTACATTCAGATAAATTCACCCCTGACCACAATTTACTTTGTCTTTGACGATGACAAAGAAGATGCCGCTTTATCCTGGTTTGATGCCGGTTTACCTAAACCCTTTTGGACTACTCAAAACCCTGTTAATGGTCATAGCCATCATTGCTACAAGCTGGAGATACCGCTTTGTACCAGCGACTTTTCCAGCATTAAGGCAATCAAGTATGCCCAGGCGGTTTACTATGCCTATGCGCTCAAAATGGGGGCAGATCGCAACTATTCTCACCTCATTACCAAGAACCCCTTACATCCTCAATGGCGAACCACGTTCTGGACAGAGCGGGCTTATTCCCTGGACTACCTAGCGGACTTTGTTGACCTACCTAAGCGGATTCCGAAGAAGCTCGAAGTTGTCGGCTTAGGACGTAACGTTACAATGTTCGAGAAGGGCCGTCATTGGGCGTATAAGGCCATTAGAGACTATATGCACCATAACACTAGCCTTGAGTGGGAAAAGGCCGTCAGAGCGCAAATAGAAGCGATTAACAGCGGGTTTGAACAACCCTTACCTTATAGCGAAGTAAAAGCGACAGCAAAGAGCATTGCTAAGTGGGTGTGGCAGCGTTTTAGCTATGGAGAGTTCAGCGCCGTACAAGCAGTGCGCGGAGCAAAGGGTGGTAAAGCCAAAGGATTGGCTTATTCAGTAAAGCGTGAACAGGCAATACAGCTGAAAGCTAACGGCATGAACAATACCCAGATAGCAAAACAACTGGAGGTCGACCGTAAGACTGTCCGACGTTGGTTAGGGGTGGGACAATAGCCTTATCAGATAACAGCCTTCTGTTTTTAATCTCGAGGGGATTTTTTGTGGGTCTTACTAATAATGATTTGGAACGCGATGAGGACTTTTTAGAGTGTTCTAAACTTTACTTTAAAGTTGCACATGATGAATATCGGGATGAACTTTTGAGGGCTAATCGTCTTGATGAAAAAATCGGGCGTTTAATTGCTATCGTAAATATTTTGCTTGCTGGTATTGTAGCTTTTTCTACTACTTCTTTTTCAGATGAGCTTTTTACAGAATTATCTAATGGTTTAAAGATCTTACTTATCTTAATTCTTTTACTTTTATTGTCTTTTACATTCCTTTCTTGGTGGTTTTTGGTCACGGCTTCTAATTTCTCCTCTATAGGAAAAATAGCTGTTGATGATGAAGTTAGAGACTGGGTTTCTTCAAAGTCTCAAAGTGAGATGTATATTGCTCTTGCAGATGATTACAAGCATGCGATTGATAATGCAGAGAAAAAAATAAATC
>NZ_VPEP01000125.1:0-1338 GCF_013417035.1 Acinetobacter sp. YH16053 | reverse complement strand
TTCAGGCTCTAAAAGCATATCAGCGATACGGATAGCAAATTGTTGGTAGCTTTCTGTACCTTGTGAATATTTCCCCATTTCAGGCATTTCTGACATTTTTTTTGCAAATAAATGGCGTTGTGCATCGGTCATTTTGATAAAAAAGTCAGGTGTGTTTGGGTCACGCTTAGAATCTAATTTTTTCGGTTGTTGTTTCTGCTTAAACTTGAATGAAAACCCAGTAATTGTACGCCCTTTCTTGTGTTGCTCATAAGTGGCTTTTATGTCTGTATGTTCATTGATTTGAGTAATGGCAGTTTCTAATACACGGCTTTTAAAATGGTGCATACGTTGATATTCATCATCTTCAACACCTAAATTTTTACGTAATTGTTGTAGTTCAAAAACAGGTGTTTTACCAACTTCACGCCAAGCGATTAATAACTCATAAAGTCTAGTGGCATACTTACTGGTTAGGTGTGCAACTTGTTTGGCTTCATATTTTGTAAAGTGTTCTTCTAATCTAGTGATTAAAGGAACTACATCAGGTGCGAAAGTAATTTCTAGTAATGCCAAATCATCTACATAAAAAATACGGCTTACCCAGCGAGAGCGAACGATACCTACCTTCCCTGTTTTTTTATATTCGGCTGTATAGCTAAACTGCCTGTTAAATAGATTATTTACGGCATCTTTCAGGGCTTTGTAGGATGCATCAGGTGATACATTAAATAGTTTTGCATAGTCACTAGCATGTATTTCTAGTTTGCTATCTGCCGTAATACCCCGCCCTAATTCCCTTGCATTAATGATTGCAAGCATGACTAAACGCTGTTCCGTTAGTTCTAAATTATAACTGGCGTTTATTAATGCATTATCTTTCACAACTAAACCATTCTTCATATTAAATACACGTTATTATTAATGTGTATTTACACACTATATATTTTATGTGTGTAAATCAAGAGAATTTGTGTGCTTATACAAGAGAATTTGTGTGCTTATACAAGAGAATTTGTGTGCTTATACAAGAGAATTTGTGTGCTTATATAAGCTGTAGTCCTCTCATATCAATGTTTTCAGCTTATCTAAAAGCATTTAAAAGCTTTAAAAATAATTAAAAGCCTTTCGAGAGGGGAGTGCAAACTGCCCTAGGTACTCGCTAAAGCTCGTACTCTATTGAAGCTCGTTCCTCGCTTCGTGGGGCAGTTTTTGGTTAATCCTATTTGTGAAATCTAAAAGCAAAAGCATTTGTAATGTATTCGCTTCGCTCATACTTTTTGAAAAGCAAAAGCTCCAAAGTTCGCACCCATTCGGGATGCTCTGTACCTACCGTTTAAAATCGAAAGGGAGCTTGTA
>NZ_VPEP01000124.1:0-1351 GCF_013417035.1 Acinetobacter sp. YH16053 | reverse complement strand
TTTTGAATATCTTTGAATTTCATCCAAGGATTATCCTTTGAATTAAATAAGTTTGCTGATTAATTTAAGATCAAATAAATTGTACGTTTTTTGATTTATGACGGAAGTCTATTAACTATATATTATTTCTTAAAAAACTATGTAATATTTAATGGAGTTAATAGGTTGGAATTATGGTAAATGAGTCAAGTGAAAATTTTTAAATATTCTTTTGTAATTTTAGCTGTAGTCTCTGTTTCCGCATATACCATGAGTGATCGTCAATCCACACAGTTTCAAGTCAAAATGCAAGTTACAGAAATTTGTGAGATTGGAGCAGGAGGCTCTTCGGATATTGATTTTGGGACTGTGACTCGTAATGCACAGAATGTTCAAGCGACAGGGAGCTTAAATGTTCATTGTACTAATGGTACTCCCTATAATATTGCTTTAAATAGTGATGGTCGTTTGAAGCATGCCAATGATATTTCCATACAAATTCCTTATCAGCTTTATCAAGATGTTGCCATGAGCAAAGAATGGGGCAATATTGCAGACAATCGTTTGTCACAACAGGGGACAGGGGAAACACAAAATATTAAGATTTGGGGTAAGGTTCCCAATGCTAATGTTCCTGCTGGGAAATATAGTGACACAGTAACTGCGACGGTTACCTATTAATTTTAAAATAAAAATCAATAAGTTAGAGTTACTGTAATCGTGTCAGAGTATTGCCCAGTACTACTGATGGGTTGAGCTGGAACCGTTGCATATACAGGTATATTATGATTATCTACAGAGTAAAAGGTATTACCTTGCCAAGGTTGATCATCGTGTGCGTTCCTAGAAAGGTTGTATCGGATATAGTTTCCTAAAGCATTTCTCATTCTTCTTTGTGTGCCCTGCGCATTGATGCCATTATTTAAACTGACTTGCATAATAGTGCCAACGGGACAGGCTAACTGTATATTTCCTGAGCTTATTAACGGTGTCTTCAGTTGGTCAACCGCACCAAAGTTAATATCTGTTGCCGACTGAATTAAGCAACTATTTTCATAATATGAGTTAACAATTAAATTATTATTACCAGTATTCGAATTTGCAAGGGCTTCTGTATCCGTTGGTACTTCTGATCCAACCTTGTATGCAGAATAAAGTTTCAATCCAATACTATTCGTTTGATAGTATGCTGCTGGTACGTTCTGTCCAGGCAACACCTGACCATATAGTTTAAGCCGAGTACTGACATTTCCAGTTCCTGCTTCAAACTGGAAAGTTTGGCATTGTGCTTGGTTTTTACGTTCTGAATCAGGAATCTTAAATGTTCTTGCTGCATCAGAATATAATTCATAATTGAGTAATGCTCTTACAG
>NZ_VPEP01000123.1:0-1372 GCF_013417035.1 Acinetobacter sp. YH16053 | reverse complement strand
CTGGCTGATACCAAGTGCCTTGGCCGCATGCCGAAAATTCAGATGCTCGGCGACGGCGATGAACTGAACAAGGGAAATGAGCGGTATCCTGCCAGACAGGATACCGACATTCACGAGGTTTCGATGGTTAGTGCGCCGCATCGGAGCGGGCCTGCTACCAGTCGTCGGTTAGACGACTGGCGACTTCTCGGTGGCAGCCCCACGGAGCCGAAGGAGCACCAGCCCCAACGAAACCAGTACCGCCATCGCCGTGGCGTAACAGATCACGGGCCACGCTGTGTCACCGTTTAAAAGTGCCACCGCCAATGTCCCGACAATGCTGACTATCAGGCTTTGAACGCAGAAGTAGAACGCGACCGCTGATCCCGCGATGTCGTCGAACTCTGCCAAAGCGCCGTTCGCGGTAACGGACACCGTGAAGACAATACCGACCGCGACAACCCACATCGGTAGGATGAAGGTGAGGAATGACGGCGAGCCGTAAAGTTCGCCGATCCCCAACAGGACCGCTCCGCAAACAAGCAACGCCATCCCACGCGCCACGCATCCTGCGATGCCCCATCTGGCGACAAAGGACTTCGCGAAACGGGTTGTCACGATCATTACAAGCGCGACAGTGGCGAAGGCAAAGCTGAATCCGATCTCGGAATATTCCGCTTGGCCTATGAGCACACGGGGAGCCGTCGAGAAGAAGACGAAGTAGGTGCCCATACCGGCGCTAAAGCCGACAGTGTAAACCCAAAAAGCCGGACTCGCGAAGATCGGCAAGACAGATCGGCGCGTCTTGACTTGATCCAGAGGGCGGGTTTCGTGCCACCTGAAACCCGCATTTAGGAGTGCGAGCATCGCCAGTATAGCCAAAGTAATGAATATCGCCTGCCATCCCAAGAACTCGCCGATCAATACTCCGGCGATAGGGCCGAGCGCAGGCACGAACGCCAGCATCGAACTGAAAAGGCCGTAGATGACGACACCCTCAGGACGGTTGGCATAAACGTCGCGAACCGTCGCGAACGTCGCCACCAGCATGGCCGACGCGCCCACTGCTTGAAGTAGACGGAAAGCGACAAAGGCCGGTGCAGTTGAAGACCAAGCTGCTCCCAGAGACGCAATGACGAAAGCCGTTGCGCCCGCAAGTAGAATTGGCCGTCGCCCGATTCTGTCTGAGAGCGGACCAAAAATCACCTGGCCCACGCCGAGCATCACCATATAGAGGCTCAACGTGAGTTGGATCATAGCGGGCGTCGTGTTCAGGATGCCGGGCATCGCTGGAACGACAGGGAGATAAATATCCATCGCCAGTGAAGCGAGGATGTCGAAAGGAGCCATCAGCAGCAGTGCTGCCGGCAGCGTATAGGCCCACGCGGGGCGT
>NZ_VPEP01000122.1:0-1375 GCF_013417035.1 Acinetobacter sp. YH16053 | reverse complement strand
AATTTGATCTAATATTTTTTTGCAGTTTTCAATAGATTCCTTAGCTGATATTTCTGTCACTTTATCCTCTAACTTATAATCTGCAATAATACGTAATTGATGGAAGCTAACTAGTCGATATGCTATAGCTTTCAATTGTTTATTTGCCGGACGTAATTCTATTAAAGTCTGCCGTAAGGATGCATGAGTTCCACCTTTATAGGCATTCACAGGAATGCCTAAGGAATTGGATTTTTCATTAAGTTTATGAAATGCACAGTAATAACTACGGCTTATTATCTGACGATAATCAATTTCTGAAATTGGAGTAATAGAAATGATTTTTTGTGCAAAATTTAAAAATTCTATGCTATCCACGACTATCCTAATTCATTGCTTTTAAAATTTTCAGCCGTAAATATTATAGGATATTTAATAAGCTCTTCATACTCATAACTATCTAATAAGTCTAAAAATTTATCATTCATACCATCATTTAACAGCATAACTGTTTCTAGATCCAAATCGGTATTGAATAGTATTGTAGAAATTTGACTATCATTCACTTCTATAAATCTATTAACTTGATTATTACAGTGTGTGAAGAAGACAGAAAAAGCTACTTTCAATACATCTCTATACAAATCGAGATTTAGATTTGTATTTTCTATAATTTCTTGACGCGTCTCATTTAAGCTTAATAATTCTTGTTCATAGAATTTTTTCTTATTGTCATCTAAAGACTTCATATTAGTTAGCCTTTGATCATTAATATAATAAATTTTACATAAATTAAAGAACGATTCAAAATATGATGGATTATTACTTAACTCAAAAGCTTTCCAATAGGAATCAATTGCTTCTGAGTACTTTCCAGCATGTCCTAAAACATTAGCTATGTTTGAGTAGATCATAGCCTGATAGCCACAATCTTTTGTAAGTAATAATATAGATTTAAATATATTTATAGCTTCATCATGCTTATTTTCATAAGCAGCTATTGTGCCTAAAATAGCTTTATATTTGCATATATCTATACTACGAACCTTTTCCGCATCTCTTTTCCATGATTGAATTTTAAAGACACTAGATGTTTTCCTAACATTAGAGAACATAGCATCAAAAATGCTTTTATCAATAGTTTGAGGAGATATCATAGTCGATTAGGAATTCCATTTTTAATGCGCGGGTATAGTACAATATTTTGCTTTACTGAGTTACTAATTTTAGGTGGGTCATAAATTTATACTTCAAAAATAAAGGATTAGATCGAAAAATACTATTTTTTTTACTAAATATCATCCACTTCTATACAATACACTTGGTTGTCATTTTTATACAATTAATAAAATACTGATTAGTTGAATTAATTTAGATAAGTAAATAGCCCGGCATC
>NZ_VPEP01000121.1:0-1387 GCF_013417035.1 Acinetobacter sp. YH16053 | reverse complement strand
ATTCATCAGTAAACTGCTCTTGTGAAGATGTTAAAGCGGGATTAATAATAGGATTTTTTTGTTCAATTTCACTTTTAAAAGCATGCTCTAATCTAATTGGTTTTAAGATTTTGACTCCAACATCATCGTAACCCCATTGCTGCAAAATATTTTGAACATAAATACATTCTTCACTAATTTTTTCTTCATTATCATAGTTATACATACTAACTATAATGATTTTAGGTTTTTTATATACCTCAATTTCTCTTAAACCAGCTCTCGATAACACGATTACTTTTTCAGCATTAATTTTTTCATCTTTTTGAACCAAACACTCATCTTGTTGAATAATGCTTCCTTGTTTTATCACACCTTCAAATTTTTCTATTGGTGAAAGAACCTTATAGGAAAAGGGATCTTCAAGATCTAACCTACTATCATCTTCTTGAATAACAGCATCTATTTCAGAAGGTAGTTCGATATTTTTAGGAAGCCTAATAATAGAATCTTCTTTGTAATCAATTTGATATATATCTTTGGATCTATAAAGCTCTGCATCCCAAAAATACATGTTATTAATTTTTAAAAAGTGATTTACTTTGATATTTTGAGTCATATGCGAATTTATTCCCCAGCCGGCAAATTTTGATAAATTTTTAGCCGGGTAATCATTTAAAGCGATAACATTTTCTGCAACTCTCCTACCTATAGCTTTATCCAAAGAAATAAATTCTGCTGGATAGCCTTTAGGGAGTCGTGGGTGCAGTCCATGAAGCATATCTATTAATTGTCTAGGAAAATCATCTGGAAAATTTAATTCGAGTTTCATTATTAAGTGCCTAAAAAATCATAAAACATGGATATTTCTAATCAATATTAAAGTATGACAATAAGCTAAGATTTTTTATTATTTAAAACATATTCAATGTTTTTAAATAAACCCAACTTAGTAAGAATTAATTGAAGTTAGCATCTTAAGATACTACTGTCCCATAGTTTGATTTAAATAAAAAAGCCCGACATCCTGTCGGGCTTTTTCGTATTGGGTGTTTAGGTATAACTCCTGTCGTACCTTACAGTCCTTGTGCGTATCTATGTTCTTATTATTGTGTGGAACTTCCTGTTCCTGATGAATCCATCATAGGAAATTGCAGCCAGGTCGTACAGGCGCAAAGGGCCGTAATTGACGTAAGCAAATGCGTACAAGACCGGCTAAAAACTGTCCCAGGTTTATCCGCAGGAAATGGGGATAATTTTAGATCCTGGGAAGTTGAGAACATTGGAAAAACCGAAAAATTGACTACTTTTTAAACAAAATTATTGGCAAGAACTATCAAAACCGCTCATAAAAAAGCCGACTTGTTTCAAAATCGGCATTTTGTACATTTTTTGGTTAGAGTAAAAT
>NZ_VPEP01000011.1:0-70761 GCF_013417035.1 Acinetobacter sp. YH16053 | reverse complement strand
TCAGCTTGCTTCAAGATACTCATGATCAAGCTGTCTGAATACTTAGATGTTTTCATAGAAAATCTCCTTAAATCAAGGTTATTCGATTTTCTACTTTTAAACTCAATGATTTTTAGGGGGGATTACCGTACGTTATCCACCTGAAGGTATTCGCGGCGTAGGCGCAGCTTTAGCACGTGCAACTCGCTGGAACAGTATTCCAAATTATTACGCGACAGCGCATGAAAATATTTGTTTGCTCATTCAAATTGAATCGGTCACAGGTTTAGAAAATCTGGATGCTATTTTACAAGTCGATGGGATTGATGGGGTGTTTATTGGTGCGGTGGATTTATCTGCCACGATGGGTTATGAAGGCAATCCGAACCATCCAGAAGTACAAGCCGCTGTGGTCGATGCGATTCAACGGATTCGTGCAGCAGGCAAAGCAGCAGGGATTTTATCGACCCAACATGAAGTGACACAAAAGTATTTGGATTTAGGCACAGAATTTGTGGCAGTTGGGGTAGATACCAGTGTGTTGATGACTTCGCTGCGTGAGTTGTTGGCTAAATATAAAGCAGATGCCGAAGTCATTCAGTTTGAAGGCGGGTACTAAAATATAAAAGTCCAATATTTATTGGGTATTTCTTCAATATAAACTATTTGGATTTTGTAGAAGATGTTTTGATAGAGTGGGTTCTATTCTAAAAATTTTTTTATTTCCTTCTGTTTTACCTGTATTAAAAATAAATTTAATTGTTTCTAGCCAAACTACTGCTTGATCATTTGGATTTAATGCTTTTTCTTGAACTTTGTCATTCATAAATAAAGATAAGATGTTTTTCTCTTCATAAGAAAGCTTTGTTAGTTTATTGATTAATTCTTTATTTTTATTTGAAAAAGAAAACTCCTGATCCTTCTTAGCTTTGATCATTGATAATAAATCATATAGCATGAGTGAGATACTAAATAAGAAAATGATCAATAGAAAAGTGAAATTTTTTTGAACAAAAGACGATAAGTGTTCATCTAAATTAATAGCAGCTACAAAAAATATTAATAGCATAAAAATGGAAAATACAGCATTTATTTTTTGAACGTTGAATTTCATATTATAAATTTTTAAAACTAAGTTATTGAAATATTAATATATTAAAAACGGATTTGGCAAGTCTTAGAAGTTAATGTTGTCAACTTTTATCCTAGTAACTCCATTTCTTTAATTTTAATTCCATATTGTTTTGTTGTGGATTAATTTCTAAAATTTGCGCAGCATCTGCGCGCCAATCGCCTAATACAATTCTAGGTTTGCCGTGTTCATTGTGAATATTTGGACGATGCGTATGCCCATGAATTAACACATCTGCATGCTGCAAGGCTTGTGACACAGCATCTGCATTTACGTCCATGACGTCATAACTTTTGACTTGATTGGCTTGCTGACTTTTTTTGCGGAAACCTTGTGCAAGTTTTTGCCGAAAAGCCAAAGGTGTTTTCTTTAAAATCCCTAAAATGATGGGATTGCGAATGATTTTACGGAATTTTTGATAGGACACATCATCGGTACACAGTGCATCGCCATGTTCTAAACGTACCTGTTGAGAACCAATATGCAGCGTGTACACATCGGGCAGGAGTTGTCCTGAAAACTGATCTAAAAATTTCTGACCCAAAGCGAAATCACGATTGCCGACAATAAAGTAAATTTGATTACCTGCTTGGCTAAATTGCTTTAAACGTGCAACAACTTCATCGAGCCACGCTGCGGTGTAATCATCGCCAATCCATGCATTAAACCAGTCGCCTAAAATATACAGTTGGGTGTTTTTATTTTGATAAGCGTCTAGCAAATCTAAAAACCCCCGAACAAGTCGAGGGTGATTTGGTGACAAGTGTAAATCTGCGATAAACAGATAGGTCACGAATTATTCCTTGGAATCTCCCGAAATCCCTCTTTTAAAAGAGGGATTTCTCCTCCCTAAACGAATTTTAAAGCAGTACTTTAAAATGATGTGCGTAAGCGAGGTCGGGTAAGATTCTTATTCAGCAATGATTTTTGCAGATTCAATCACCACATTTTCTAGTGGAACATCTGCGTGATAACCACGGTTGCCAGTACGCACGCCTTTAATAGCATCTACAACGTCCATACCTTCAACAACTTTACCAAACACGGCATAACCCCAACCTTGTGCAGTTTTGCCTGTGTGGTTCAAGAAAGAGTTATTTTTTACGTTAATGAAGAACTGTGCAGAAGCAGAGTGAGGTGCTTGGGTACGAGCCATTGCAATTGTACCAACATCGTTGCTTAAGCCGTTGTCAGCTTCGTTTTCAATCGCATCACGTGTTGTTTTTTCTTTGAAGTTTTCATCCATGCCACCGCCTTGGATCATGAAACCATCAATAACACGGTGGAAAATTACGCCGTCATAAAAACCATCACGAACGTATTCTAAGAAGTTAGCAACTGTAATTGGTGCTTTTTCAGCGTTCAATTCTAAAACAATACGACCTTTATTGGTGTTTAATTCGACTTGAGGAAAACTCATTGTGTAATCTCCTAAACATGGACACGAATGCCATGGGTTTTTTGGTTGAGAGAAGCATAAGCAAACTGTAAACTACAAGGCAAGTAAAAACGTTATTTTCTTTGTTAAAAACAAGGAAAAGCGTTCTAATGGGTGATGTATGCTTCACTACTGAAGTTTCTGTAACCTAGTTTATCCAATTTTATTTTAGAAGTGATTTTATTGCTATGAAGCCAAATGATGTTGTTGCATCTCTGCCAAACACCCCGACACCAAGTTCAAATGCCTCTGTCGATGCTGTGCAGCAAGAACAACAGCCGGGCTTGGACTTTATACGTCAAGTCATTACCGATGATATTGCGGCGGGTCGCACTCAGCAGGTGGTGACACGTTTTCCACCTGAGCCGAATGGTTATTTGCATATTGGTCACGTGAAAGCAATTTGCTTGAACTTTGGCATCGCACAAGAATATCAAGGGGTGTGTAACTTACGTTTTGATGACACCAACCCAGATGCAGAAGAACAAGAATATGTTGATGGTATTGCCAATGACGTGAAATGGCTGGGTTTTGAGTGGAATGGCGAACCACGCTATGCATCAAGCTATTTCGATCAATTATATACATGGGCAATTCAGCTGATCGAACAAGGCGATGCTTATGTCGATTTGCAAACCCCTGATGAGATTAAGCTCAATCGTGGTTCTTTTGTAGAGCCGGGTAAAAATTCGCCATATCGTGATACGCCAGTAGCCGAAAACTTGGCTTTATTTGAAAAAATGCGCAATGGTGAATTAGGCGAAGGTCAGGCAGTACTCCGTGCCAAAATTGATATGGCTTCACCAAACGTACACATGCGTGATCCGATTTTGTATCGTGTTTTACATTCATCGCATCACCAAACGGGCGATAAATGGAAAATGTACCCAATGTATGATTATGCGCATCCATTATCAGATGCCATTGAAGGCATTACTCATTCACTATGTACTTTAGAATTCCAAGACCATCGTCCATTCTATGATTGGGTGGTGGAAAAGGTGAAATCCGAGGCTGTGCCGCGTCAGTATGAATCTAGCCGTTTGAATATTGATTACACCATCACATCTAAGCGTAAATTGCGTAAATTGGTTGAAGGCGGTTTTGTGAATGGTTGGGATGACCCACGTATGCCAACAGTGGTAGGTATGCGTCGTCGTGGCTTTACACCAGAAGGTTTGCGTGATTTCTGTAAGCGTGTAGGTGTGTCTAAGTCGGATGGTATTGTGGATGTTGCAATGCTTGAATATTGCATCCGTCAGTCATTGGAAAATACTGCAGCACGTGGTATGGCGGTGTTAAATCCACTTAAAGTGACTTTGACTAACTTGCCAGAAGCATTAGATTTGGTCCATGCACGTCATCCAAATGTAGATATGGGTGAACGTATCATTCCGCTGACTTCTGAAATTTACATTGACCGTAAAGACTTTGAAGAAGTGCCGCCTAAAGGCTTTAAGCGTTTAGTGCCTGAAGGAGAAGTACGTTTACGTCATGCTTATGTAATCAAGTGTGATGAAGTGATTAAAGATGCTAACGGCGAAGTCATTGAGCTGAAATGTTCAATTGACCCTGAAACTTTGGGCAAAAACCCAGAAGGTCGTAAAGTAAAAGGCGTGATTCACTGGGTCTCTGCAAGTAAAGGCGTTGCGGCAGAAGTTCGCTTATATGATCGCTTATTTACCGAATCTGACCCAGAAGTGGGCGATGATTTCTTGGCGAATCTAAACCCTGAATCATTGACGGTGGTACAAGCCATTGTTGAACCTGCATTGGCAAAAGCACAACCTGAAGATCGTTTCCAATTTGAACGAGAAGGTTATTTTGTTGCAGATCAGTATGATCACAGTGAGGAAAAACCAGTGTTTAACCGTATTTTAGACTTAAAAGACAGCTTTAAACCTGGCAAGTAACACCTTATTTAAGTTTTAGCTTGCAACTTGAAAGCCCAACTTGATCAATTCAGGTTGGGCTTTTGGTTTTATCTATTTGAGGTTTATAGAATATTTTGTGAGATATACAGTGTCGCTAAAATGACTGCGATTAGCGGTTTTTATGCTGTTCCTGCTTCATCAGGATTTGCGGTAACTGCATTTTGGCTTTATCGCGTAGTTTCTTCTTAATATAGAGCACTAAAGCAAAGCAAGTGGTGGTCAGGGTCAGCATCATACTGTTCATATAACTCATCAATGAACTGACATAACCAATGGTGGTTAAACGATCCATCATCTTAAATACTTGCGGGCTGCTTTCCACACCTGTAATTGCCCAAGTGCATAAATGTTCACAGTTATTCATAATCAGATGATAATTGTTTTCATGCATTCTGGAGCGCATACGGCGTACCACTTTGCGGCCTTTATACTTGGGCGCATGATACGACTGCACAATAATATTTTTGCCGTGACTAAACTTTTCAATACTGGTCATTTCAATCGGGTGTTTTTTAAAAAGATGTGCAAAACCCGAATAGTGAATCACGCGACCACGCCCGGCATAGATACCATGATGGCTATAGCCGAAGTGTTTCACAATTAAATGTGCCCCTAAAGGAAATCGTGTTTTCTGCTTGAGCATCGTACGCTTGACCAATAAAGTAACATGAGTAAAGAAATAAGAAGAGGGTTTATAGTGTACTGTGTCTGAGGTAAATATGCGATAACCCATTCAGATATATGCACAATTTGTAACATAGCGATGGCAGGAGCTAGTAGAATGAAAAATATATTTTACTGCATGATACTGAGTAGTCTGCTGCTTAGTACTGTGGTGCAAGCAGGGATACGTGCATGGACTGTAAAAGATGCGCATATTGATGTAGATGTCGTTGAGATTAGTCGTTTGCAGCATTTGCGCTTATATCTGAATGATCTAAATGTAAAACCGTTTAAGCAAATCTCACAGCTGCAACAGGCTTTAGCATCTTGTGAGAAATTACAATTTGCGATGAATGCAGGTATGTTTCATCATAATTATCGCCCTGTGGGGCTGTATATTGAGCAAGGGCAACAAATTCAGAAATTAAACAGGCAGCAGCAAGGTTGGGGGAATTTTTTGATTCAGCCAAATGGTGTATTGGCTTGGAATCGGCAGCAAATTTTCTTGGGTACGACCCAGCAATATGCAGATCAAAACTTTGCAGCAAGTTATTATGCTACCCAATCGGGGCCTATGTTGGTTATCAACAATCAGTTAAATTCACGTTTTCTTGCAGACAGTCAGTCGTACAAAATTAGAAATGGGGTAGGTCTTAAAAACCAGCGTTTGTATTTTGTCATAAGCAATACACCTGTGAATTTTCATCAATTTGCCACCTTTTTTAAAGATGAGCTGCAAACGCCAAATGCCTTGTATTTAGATGGTTCGATTTCTACAGCGTATATTCCGCAATTACAACGTCATACTCATCCACATCGCAATTTAGGTCCAATTTTAGCTTATATAGATCATCAAGGCTGTAAACCCTAACATTGGAATTTGGTTTTGGCTTGACTGAATTTATTGTCCAATAAAACCTAAGGCTGTGCCTTGCATCCTGCAGATTTTGACTGCTTCTTCGCTTTTCATTTGTTTGACTTCATTTTCAAATTGCTTTTTTTGTTGTTTAAGTTGCTCATCTGAAATACCCATGTTTTTAGCAAAACTTTCCATTTTCTCCCAAGTTTCGGCACATTCTTTCGGCATTGGGCTACAGGCTGTTAAACTTAGGCTGAGTAGGGCAAGACAGCTAAGGCTAGTTTTTTTCATTGTCATTTTCTCTGTTTGAATAATTCGAATTTATTGGTGTGATGATTATGTGTAGAAATATTAGCGCATGATTATGAAGATATGATTGACTGCGTTTGAAAAGATTAGCGTTTTTGTGCAAGCTCAAGCACGTATTAAGATTTATAAAATTTATTGTTTTAAGTGCCAATATATTTGAAGCAATTAAAAAAGGCACTTAGTTCAACTAAATGCCTTTTTTATCATATTCCATTACTGGAATGGTAGATGCTGGAGTTCATTTAACTCTTTGCGGCTATAACCTCGCGAAGCGAGAACCTTCTTAATCCCGATAATGACATCTTCATCTGTGGCTTTGGTTAAAGCTTCGAGAAGTTGTTCATTTGTCTTGCAAGAGCAATCATTTTCAACACAAGCAATTTGATTTTTATGCTCGTTTTGCTGTTCTGTAGAGAACAACTTTTGCCAAAAACTCATAGAGCCTTCATTCACAACCTAACATAGATCGAAATATAGCCAATATAAAAAATAAATCAAGTCGACCTAAGTGATAAAAGCAGCAATCGAGTTGCAGAATTTTCGATGATATTGCATTTTTTTAACGAAATTATGACAGTTAAAGGGCTTGTAATGCTTTAACTGATTCATTTACATCATAATATTTACAAGTGCTAAAAAGGAGAACTTGTAAATATTGAAGAATAATGCAACAAATTGTTTAAATCTTTTCCAGTAAAACACCCGACTCAACATGATGGGTGTATGGGAATTGATCAAACAGTGCAAATTGCGTCACTTTATGGCTTTGACACAAGGTTTTTAAATTGTCATGCAATGTGTCTGGGTTGCACGAAATATAAATAATACGCTTAAAACGCTGTAGGAGTTTTAAGGTGTCATCGTCAATTCCTGCGCGTGGCGGATCGACAAAGACCGTATCAAAATCATAACTTGCAAGATCAATGTTCGCTTCTTGCAAGCGGCGGAATTCACGCTCACCGTTATAGGCTTGAGTAAACTCTTCAGCCGATAAGCGTGCCACTTGAATATTCTCAATCTGGTTTTGTTCAATATTCCACTGCGCTGCATATACCGAAGATTTAGCCAGTTCTGTGGCAAGTACACGACGGAAACGAGTCGATAGCGGCAGGGTAAAGTTACCATTACCACAATAAAGTTCTAATAAATCTTGCTCAGAATGTTCGGCAACCGTACATGCCCATTCCAGCATTTTTTGGCAAACTTGCGCGTTTGGCTGGGTAAAGCTGCTTTCAATTTGCTTATAGGTATAAGTGCGCTCAAAAACCTGTAATTGTTCAACTACATACTCATCGGATAGCACGAATTTTTGCCCACGGCTGCGTCCAATCAGTTTAATGTTTAATGCTTTGCTCAAAGCTTGGGCTGCAGGCTCCCAATCAGATTCAAGTTTGCGGTGATAAAGCAGTGAAACCAACATTTCGCCACTTAAAGTCGCTAAAAAATGCACTTCAAATAAACGAGCCGATAATACGGGATCGGCTTTCAGGGCGGCTAACAGCTTTGGCATTAATAAGTTAATGCTGCGGTCTGCAATCGGAAACTCATCTACACGAATAACTTTTTTCTGCTTATCTTCACTGCGTTCAAACATGGCATAAAACAGATCATCTTCAATATGCCAAATTCGGAACTCTGCCCGCATACGGTAGTTGTGTTCTGGTGAGGCAAATACTTGCAAGGCAGGCGGGTTATATTCGGCAAATTGGGCAGAAATACGGGCAACTTTTGCATCAAGTTGTTGCTGATAAGATGAGGTCATATGCAGTAAACATCACAAACACAGAGAAAGAGCGATGGTAACAAAGTTTTAAAGAGATACCTAAAACTATTATGAAAATGATGCAATCCTGCAAGATGTCAAAATAGCCTAAGCATGTTGATGACATCTTACAAGTGGAAAAATTTAGATACTGTAATTACTTTAAACTTGATGTAATTGATCGAACAATTGCTGCATGCCCTCAGTGGCAGTTTTGGAAATCCGTTGAAATTGAGCAGGAAGTTGGGCTTGCATGGCTTTTGGGTCAATATAATAAGCCTGACAATTTGCAGGAATTTCGTGTACTAATCCAGCAACAGGGTACACCACCAAACTTGTACCAATCACAATAAAAATATCGGCATCTTGAATCAAATCCAGTGCTTCTTCATAGGCAGGAACTGCTTCGCCAAACCAGACCACATGCGGACGTAAAGGATAGCCTTGTGGGCAAAGATCCTGTTGCAAGTTCAGCGAGTCACCTTCAATTGGAAAAAATTCTGTCGTGTATTGTGCATGAGGCCCTGAGCTTTTGGCTAAACGAATATTGCCGTGTAAATGCAAAACTTCTGAACTGCCTGCACGTTCATGCAAATCATCAATATTTTGGGTGATCACTTGTACATCAAAATCATCTTCAAGTTCAGCAATTAAGCGATGCGCCAAGTTAGGCTGCGCATTAAGATTGTTTTTACGACGTTCATTATAAAAGCGTTGGACTAATTCAGGATTCCTTGCCCATGCTTCAGGACTTGCGACATCCTCCACGCGATGTTTTTCCCATAAGCCATCACCATCTCTAAAGGTGTTGATTCCACTTTCTGCGCTCATACCTGCACCCGAAAAAACCACTAATTTACGCATGTTTTATTCTCTTGATGGATGGTTAGATTTGAGTATAAGTGCCGAAAATAGAAACACAAATCTACAGCTCATTTTTTCAGAATTTTAAGTATCTCAATATGTGAAAGTTTAGTGCTGTCTATAACTTTGCTGAATAATTGAATAAAAGTTCACTTTTTATTGCTTGTTATTTCATTTTAATGATAGAACATAAAGTAAAGTAGTATGACGCTACAAAATCAAATATTGATGAACCAGAACCTATAATAATGTGCAGAGGATGCCATGTCACAACACAATCCATCGCCAAATCACACGCCTGCAACTCACAGTGAAAAAGTGAAATTTGATTGGAAAGATCCTTTTTTGCTTGAACAGCAATTGACTGAAACCGAACGTATGATTCGTGATAGTGCCTATGCTTATTGTCAGGAAAAATTACTGCCGCGGGTACGTGATCAGTTTAGACATGAAACGGTAGATCGCAGCATCTTCCGTGAAATGGGTGAGCTTGGTTTGTTAGGCTCAACCATACCTGAACAATATGGCGGTGCAGGTTTAAATTATGTGAGTTATGGGCTAATTTCACGTGAAATTGAACGGGTCGATTCAGGTTATCGTTCAATGGCAAGTGTGCAAAGTTCATTGGTGATGGTGCCAATTTATGAGTTTGGCAGTGAAGCACAAAAACAAAAATATTTACCCAAACTCGCTTCGGGTGAATGGGTCGGATGTTTTGGTCTGACTGAACCTGATTTTGGCTCCGACCCTGGCAGTATGAACAGCAGAGCACATAAAGTTGCAGGCGGTTATCGTTTACACGGTGCGAAAATGTGGATTACCAATAGTCCAATTGCCGATGTATTTGTGGTGTGGGCAAAAGAAGTTTCAGCAGATGGGCAAGTGGGTGATATTCGCGGTTTTATTTTAGAAAAAGGTTGGGATGGACTTTCTGCACCAATCATTCAAGGCAAGGTTGGTTTACGCGCTTCAATCACAGGTGAAATTGTCATGGACAATGTTTTTGTGCCTGAAGAAAATATGTTACCTGAAGTGCGTGGTTTAAAAGGGCCGTTCACTTGTTTAAATAGTGCACGTTATGGCATTGCTTGGGGTGCTATGGGTGCGGCTGAGTTTTGTTGGCATACTGCGCATCAATATACGATGGATCGGATTCAGTTCGGACGTCCTTTGGCGGCCAATCAGCTCATTCAAAAGAAACTTGCCGATATGCAAACCGAAATCGCGCTGGGTTTACAAATTGCTTTACGTTTTGGTCGTATGAAAGATGAGGGTATTGCTTCACTCGAAGGTACTTCGCTGATTAAACGCAACAACTGTGGCAAGGCCTTAGAGATTGCTCGTATGGCGCGCGATATGCTTGGTGGGAATGGTATCAGTGATGAATATGGCGTGGCGCGGCATCTGGTCAATTTGGAAGTCGTGAATACCTATGAAGGGACGCACGATGTGCATGCGCTAATTTTAGGTCGTGCGCAAACGGGTATCGCGGCTTTTGCCAATTAAATCTAGATCTAAACTAAATCTAGGTCTAATGATGCTACGGTGGAAAATATTGCAAACCACATTTTCCACCGTTTTACTTTAGCTGTTTAGTTTTAAAAATTGGCTAATTTCCTGATTAAATTTCAACGGTTCGGTCAGTAAAGGGGTATGCCCAGATTGGTGAAATATGACTTGTTTCGCATTCGGCATAGCTTCTACCACTTGACGTTGTCCTTCTGCCGCATACAAGGTCGATTGTGCGCCTGTAAAAAAGACTGTCGGACAACCTAGTTGAGTTAAAGCCTCACGATAATCTTCCTGATGGTGTAAATAATTGTCGATATACCAGCGTAAATAATCTAAACGCTGTGTAGGTAAAATATAGCGTTGTAAAACAGGACGTTTGACGGCCAGTTTAAATAAAAACGGACTGATTTTATTGCTGGCTTGTAATTCTATAAATTCTAGCCAAAGTTCGACTAAGTTTTTACGCTGCAACACATCCATTTGTTGAATATCAGTATATTGCGCGTGATCATGTAAAAACTCGGACAGATGAATCAATAACTGTTTAAATTGTTGATGTTGATTGCCAAATAAGCCATAAGGCCAGTTTTCATCTACCCCAATTTTTGGTGCTTGGTCAATTTGTAAATAACTGCTTAAATGCGCAGCCAATTGTCCATATTGCATGCCATGCATGGCAGTGGTTGCCCCCATGGAATAGCCAATCAGTTTAAATTGTTGCAGGTTCTGTTGTTGAAGCAGACTGTTTAAATCTTGCCAATGGCTCGAAATAGCATCCAGTTCTGGAACGGCACACAGGTTTGAACCCCCAAAACCACGCCAGTCTGGAATAATAAAACGATACTGCTTTTTATGTTGATACAGAAATGGCAACCATTGCCAACTGTGCATGCCTAAACCTGAAAGCACAACCACAGGCTCACCTTGACCAAATTCACGTACAAATAGAGCTTCGCCATCGGGCATGCGGTAAAAAGGCATCAGCATTTCCTTGCATGGTTGTAATTAAAGATGCGTTATTCTTTATAGCATAGCCTGATCATTTCTGTATGGTGAGCAACCCTGATTTCACATTGATGTGGTTGCTATTACTTAAAAATATACTTTTAAGATGAGGCTTCGGCATCAAACTTTTTCAGTTCAGGAATCACATTTTCTAGCCATTCAATCCAGCCAATTTCCTGATCTATCCCTAGCTGCAAAATCATTTTATGAATATACAGGGTACGGTTGTTCGCAGGTGCTTGGCTAAAGTCTTTGGCAAAAATCTGTTGATAGGTGTGCAACTTGGCTTTGTGAAGCAGCAAATGTCGTTCTAGTTCGGGTAAGACGCTGTTGCCGCCAAGTTGGGCTTCGGCACGTAAACGTACCATAAGTTCTTCGCGTAATTGTGCAGGCGGGCTTTGCTCGACCATCCAGTTTGCCAGTTCATGCCGCCCCAAAGCTTCTACCTGATAGGTTTTGCTACGACTGCTAGAATCTTCATCTTCTAAGGTTGAAATCCAACCTTTTTTCAGCATGGTATTTAGTTCGCGATAAATTTGTTGATGGGTCGCATTCCAGAAAAAGCCCATAGAGCGGTCAAAACGGCGTGCCAATTCAATACCGTTACTGGGTTTTTCAATTAAACTGGTCAATAAAACGTGAGCGAGCGACATAAACAGAGCAACTTTATTTTTTTCAGCTTTAATTATGCAACATGTTGCATAAAAATTAAATCTAGAATATAAAAGTATGCAACAAGTTGCATTAAGCATAAAACAGCCAGCATTTTTGCCAGCAGGGAGATTCTATGTCTGACTATCCACATTTACTTGCGCCTTTAGATTTAGGCTTTACCACTTTAAAAAATCGGGTCTTAATGGGTTCAATGCACGTTGGACTAGAAGAAGCACCGGGTGGATACGAACGTATGGCGGCTTTTTATGCAGAGCGTGCCAAAGGTGGCGTTGGGCTGATTGTAACAGGTGGTATTTCACCGAATGATGCAGGCTTAACCTTTGCGGGCGGCAATAAACTTGATACTCGTCAAGAAGCAGAAAAACATAAAGTGGTGACTCAGGCTGTGCATGATGCAGGCGGCAAAATTGCTTTACAGATTTTACATACGGGACGTTATTCCTATCAGCCCGATATTGTCGCACCGTCAGCAATTCAGGCACCGATTAACCCAAGTAAACCACATGCACTAACATCGGCAGAAGTACAGCAAACCATTGCCGACTTTGTGAATTGTGCCAAATTGGCACAATACGCAGGCTATGATGGTGTCGAAATCATGGGTTCGGAAGGCTATTTAATTAATGAGTTTATTGTTGCGCGTACCAACCATCGTGATGATGAATGGGGCGGCAGTTATGAAAACCGTATTCGTTTCCCAATTGAAATTGTTAAACGTACCCGTGCAGAAGTGGGTGAAAACTTTATTATTATTTACCGCTTGTCGATGTTGGATTTAGTCGAAGGCGGTTCGAGTTTTGAAGAAGTGGTGCAATTAGCACAAGCGATTGAAAAAGCAGGTGCAACCATTATCAATACAGGGATTGGCTGGCATGAAGCACGTATCCCAACCATTGCTACCAAAGTCCCTCGCGCAGCTTTTACATGGGTGACAGAGAAATTAAAAGGTTTGGTTAAAGTGCCACTGATCACTTCAAACCGTATTAACACCCCTGAAATGGCTGAGCATGTTTTGGCTGCAGGACATGCCGATATGGTATCGATGGCACGTCCAATGTTGGCAGATGCTTTCTTTGTGCAAAAAGCAGAGCAAGGTCGCAGTGATGAAATCAACACATGTATTGGTTGTAACCAAGCTTGTTTAGACCATATTTTCTCAATGAAGATTGCTTCATGTTTGGTCAATCCACGTGCTTGCCATGAAACAGAACTCATTTTTAAAGAAGCAACACAGACTAAAAAAATTGCGGTGATTGGTGCAGGGCCTGCAGGTTTGAGCTTTGCAACCTATGCTGCAGAACGTGGGCATCAGGTGACGATTTTTGAAGCATCGAATCAAATTGGTGGGCAGTTTAATATTGCTAAAACCATTCCTGGTAAAGAAGAGTTTTACGAAACTTTGCGCTATTTCAAACGCCAAATTGAGCTGCAACCGAATATTAAATTGGTATTGAATCATACGGCTAGTTTTGAACAATTGCTCAATGCTGACTTCGATGATGTGGTTGTGGCAACAGGTGTAACCCCGCGTCAATTGGATATCGCAGGTATTAATCACCCTAAAGTGCTGAGCTATATTGAGGTATTAAAAGAGCGTAAGCCTGTAGGTCAACGTGTTGCGATTATTGGCGCTGGTGGTATTGGTTTTGATACTGCAGAATATTTAAGCCATGAAGGTGAAAGTGGTAGTCTAAATCCTGAAAAATTCTACGATGAATGGGGAATTGATACCAATTATGCGCATGTCGGTGGTTTAAAAGCAGCAAAAGTTGAAGAATCGCCACGTGAAATTTATTTATTGCAACGTAAAGCATCATCCGTGGGTGCTGGCTTGGGTAAAACAACAGGCTGGATTCATCGTACAGGTTTAAAAAACCGTGACGTTAAAATGATTGCAGGGGCAAGTTATGACCTGATTGATGATCAAGGCTTGCACATCACCGTCAATGGTCAAAGTACAGTGCTCGAAGTTGATCATGTGGTGATTTGTGCAGGGCAAGAGTCTTACACCGCCATGTATGAGCAATTACAGGCAGCAGGCAAAAATGTGCATTTAATTGGTGGGGCGAAAGAAGCAGGCGAGTTAGATGCCAAACGTGCAATTCGTCAGGGTGCTGAATTGGCAGCGAAAATTTAATGTAATTCCTTCTCCCTCTCCTTTGGGAGGGGGCTGGGGAGAGAGTTAATAATCGCTTCTGCCCAGTGCAGCAGTGCTTCAGTCTCACTCAGGGACTCTGCATAGAAATGAAATATCAAAACAAAAAAAAGGAACTTAACATGACTTTGGAAACAACAAAATTAGCGGTACAGCGTTGGCATACAATGCTGCAAAACCATGATATGTCTATTTTGAGTGAATTGCTGGCAGATGATGTGGTGTTTCGTTCACCTGTAGCGTACCAACCTTATGCGGGTAAACAAGTGGTATTTTTTATTTTGACCAATGTAATTCAGGTCTTTGAAAACTTTACTTATCACCGTGAGTTTTATACTGAAGATGGTTGCAATGTTGTACTTGAATTTTCCGCCAATGTGGGAGATAAAAAACTTAAAGGAATTGATATGATTCAATTCAATACACAAGGACAAATTGTGGACTTTGAAGTGATGATTCGCCCGAAAAGTGGTTTAGAGGCATTGGCTGTGCAAATGGGACAACGTATGGCTGCCTTTATGCCAACCGAAAAATAAAATACCGCGTGTGTATGGCAATGAAGTTGTTTTATAGAAATCGGTTTCGGGTTGGCATGCTTGAAAGTGCATGTATTGCTTGGGAGTAAAATGATGTCTACATTACAAAAAATAGCGAAAATTACACAAGCGGTTTTAGATCAGGTCACAGGCGCAGATTTACCGACGTTGTATTATCATCCACATGGAGAAATCCGTCGGGTATTGGATTATTTACCACAGCTCAAAGAAAAATACCGTCCAACACCGTGGCTGTCCAATACACATGCGCATCTTTTATATTTTGATTTAATTAAAAAGAAAACCATTCGTCAGCAGTATGATCGGGTTGATCAACTCACTATGCAAGATGGCGGTATCACCGCAGTTGCTTGGGTGGGTTATGACTTACCTGCAGATACTCCCACAATTGTTTTAATGCATACCATTACAGGTTCTTTGGAAAGTATGCGTGAGTTGGTGCGCGATTTACATCAGCAGACACAGTGGCGTATTGCCTTATGTTTACGTCGTGGGCATGGCAATTTACCTATGCCTGTACCACAAATGAATCTGTTTGGTTCGACGCATGATTTGCGTGAACAAATAGTGTTTATTCAGCAACAATTTCCACAATCTGAATTATATGCTGTTGGTTCTTCCGCAGGGACAGGATTATTGGTGCGCTATTTGGGCGAAGAAGGCGAGCAAACCCCAATTAAAGCCGCGTTTGCACTGTGCCCAGGATATAACACTGAACTAGGCTTTCAGCATGTGCATCCTTTTTACAGTAAAGTGATGACCAAAAAATTATTCCAGTTTTTTATTCAGCCCCATCAGGACATTTGGCAAAACGTAAAATCTTTATCGCAAGTGTTAAGTGCGACTACATTGGCAGAGTTTGAAAAGGCGTATTTTGAATTGGCGGGTTTTGAAGATTATGACAGCTACACACAAGCCATTAACCCAATTTATGTGTTTGAGAATGTCAAAATTCCGCTTATGGTTTTAAATGCAGAAGATGACCCAGTGTGCCACATCAAAAACTTTGACCCTTATAAAGAAACCATACGGAAAATGCCAAATATTATGGTAGTGACGACCCGTAAAGGCAGTCATTGTGGTTTTTATGAAGGTGTCGGTTTTACTAAATCTTGGGCATCGCGTTTAATTTCTAATTATTTTAAAGTGCAATCGCAGTTGCTGCAGGCAAGTTAAAGTGAAGCGCACAAACCTATATAGAAATAGGTAGCTGTATTGCAAATGTATTCACGAGTTATCTCAGCGAAGACTCATCCAAATGAATAAAAAACCCAGTACACAATGACTGGGTTTTTTAACGTCAATTCAAATCTAAGATAAGAACTTACACCTTAAAACTGACTTTAACTTAAAGCTTAGTTTTAAGTGAGCACTTAGTTCTCAAGTGCTGGGGTTGCAGCAGCAATCGCAGCGGCAACAGCATCATCTTCAGATTGAGCACCTGTGTTATTGCTTGGACGTGCTTGAGTTGGTTTATCTTCTGCTACAGGAGCTGCCGCTTTCGGCGCAGGCGCAGGTGCAGCAGCAGGTTGTGCAGGTGTTTCACGACGGATTTCAGTTGTGGTGTTCACTGTTTCAGTGCGCTCCACTTCTACCTGTGCAGGCGCTTCTGGTTCAGCATCTTGAATGTTTTCAACAGGTTCTAGTGGTTCAAATTGAGCAGTTTCAGTAGTTTGTTCAGTTTGAACCTCTACTTGTTCTTGCTCATCTTGCTTTGGCTGTTCTTTTTTTACACATGCAGTTAATAACAATGCCGTTGCAATTGCACCACAAATTAAAAGTTTCTTATTCATAATTGCACAAAATAAAAGATCGGATAGACGGACGTATTATAGCAATAAAATGACAGATGAAAATCCTCTCAAGAAGTTCTAATTTTTTATAGGAAATGCTGATAGAATAACCAATTGTTTATTGTTCTATGAATTGATGCGGAATGAGTTTGCTTTATTGGTGCAGAGTAAAGTAAAATTGCGCAACATTGCAGGCCGATTTAGGCTCGATTGTACGAGAAACCCAATGACCCATTTTATTTTCGTGACTGGTGGTGTAGTTTCATCACTAGGTAAAGGTATTTCAGCTGCTTCAGTTGCTGCACTTTTAGAAGCCCGTGGTTTAAAAGTAACCATGGTCAAAATGGATCCATACATTAATGTCGATCCAGGGACAATGAGTCCTTTCCAACATGGTGAAGTTTTTGTCACAGAGGATGGTGCCGAAACTGACTTAGATTTGGGTTATTACGAACGTTTCTTGCGTCGTGCGAAAATGACCAAGTTAAATAACTTTACATCTGGTCGCGTGTATCAAGACGTTCTAAACAAAGAGCGCCGTGGTGATTACTTGGGCGGTACTGTTCAGGTGATTCCACACATTACCGATAATATTAAAGAACGTGTACTTCGCGCTGGCGAAGGCTACGATGTCGCAATCGTAGAAATTGGCGGTACAGTAGGCGACATTGAATCTCTCCCATTCATGGAATCTGTACGTCAATTGATGGTGGAATTAGGGCATAAGCGTACTATGCTCATGCACTTAACTTTATTGCCATATATCAAATCTGCAGCAGAGTTAAAAACCAAGCCAACTCAACACTCAGTTAAAGAATTGTTATCTATCGGTATTCAGCCAGATATTCTCATCTGCCGCACTGAACATGATGTTGATGCTGACACTACCCGTAAAATTGCGTTATTTACCAACGTAGAAGCACGTGCGGTTGTGGTATGTAAAGATGCCAAAACCATCTACCAAATTCCGCGTACATTCTATGAACAAGACGTTGATGATTTAATTTGTGAGCGTTTTGGCTTCAATGATCTTCCAGAAGCAGATTTATCTGATTGGGATAACGTAGTTGATGCATTATTGAACCCTGAATACAGCGTTCGTGTGGCGATGGTGGGTAAATATGTTGAACTGCCAGATGCCTATAAATCTGTAAACGAAGCATTATTGCATGCGGGTATTCAAAACCGCGTCAAAGTTGAAATTGACTATGTCAATGCAGAAGACCTTGAAAGCCAAGACGTTAATACTGTACTTAAAGATGCCGATGCAATTTTAGTTCCGGGCGGCTTTGGTGAGCGCGGTACCGAAGGTAAAATGCAAGCCATCAAATATGCACGTGAAAACGGTGTCCCATTCTTGGGAATCTGTTTGGGTATGCAATTGGCTGTGATTGAATATGCACGTAATGTGGCAGGTATTGCCGATGCAAGTTCAACAGAGTTTAACCGTTCGACTAAGTCGCCACTTATTGGTTTGATTACTGAATGGTTAGATGAGCGCGGCGAAGTTCAACAGCGTTCTGTCGATTCTGACTTGGGCGGCACTATGCGTTTAGGTGCACAAAAATCTGAATTGGTTGAAGGTACCAAAACTCGTGAAGTGTATGGTTCTGCAGAAATTGTAGAGCGCCATCGCCATCGCTATGAAATGAATAACCGTTATATTCCTGTGCTTGAAGAAGCAGGTCTTAAAATTTCGGGTTATTCACCAATTCAGCACTTGGTTGAAACTGTTGAAATTCCGCAACATCCTTGGTTTATTGCGGTACAATTCCACCCAGAATTTACCAGCTCGCCACGTGATGGACATCCATTGTTTGCTGGCTTTATCGGTGCGGCAAAACAACAGCATCAAAAAACCAAATAAGATGGCTTTAGGGATAAACTAGGAAGTTGAAATGTCACAATTAAAACCACAAGAAATTGTACGTTTGGGTGATATACAAATGGCGAATCATTTGCCATTTGTATTGTTTGGCGGCATGAATGTACTTGAGTCTAAAGACCTTGCATTTGAAATTGCTGAAACTTATGTGGATATTTGCACACGCTTAAATATCCCGTATGTATTCAAAGCCAGTTTTGACAAAGCCAACCGTTCTAGCCTGAACTCATTTCGTGGTCCCGGTTTAGAAAAAGGCATTGAATGGCTGGCTGACATTAAAAAGCATTTTAATGTGCCAATTATTACCGATGTGCATGAGCCGTATCAGGCTGCGCCTGTGGCAGAAGTGGCAGATATTATTCAGCTTCCTGCGTTTTTAAGTCGCCAAACCGATTTGGTTGAAGCGATGGCAAAAACTCAAGCCATTATCAACATCAAAAAAGCACAATTCCTTGCGCCGCACGAAATGCGTCATATTTTGCATAAGTGTTTAGAAGCAGGGAATGACAAATTGATTCTTTGTGAGCGTGGTTCAGCATTTGGTTACAACAACTTGGTTGTCGATATGCTGGGCTTTGACATCATGAAAGAAATGAATGTACCTGTGTTCTTTGATGTAACCCATGCTTTGCAAACTCCGGGTGGTCGTGCAGATTCGGCAGGTGGTCGTCGTGCACAAATTACCACCTTGGCACGTGCAGGTATGGCAACTGGCTTGGCAGGTTTATTCCTAGAAGCACATCCTGAACCAGAGCAGGCAAAGTGTGATGGCCCATGTGCATTGCGTCTATCACAACTTGAGCCGTTCTTGGCACAGCTTAAAGAATTGGATACCTTGGTAAAAGGTTTCCAAAAGCTAGATACACACTAAATTAGATCCATATTAAATTATAGACTCATTGATGCCTAAAGCATCACGTTATTAATCAACTGAGGAATTGTTCATGAGCCAAATCGTTGACATTCGTGCACGTGAAATTTTGGACTCTCGTGGTAACCCAACCATCGAAGCAGACGTAATCTTAGCATCTGGCGTAGTTGGCCGTGCATGTGCACCATCAGGTGCTTCAACTGGTTCTCGTGAAGCTCTAGAACTTCGTGATGGCGATAAAGCACGTTACTTGGGTAAAGGCGTTAAAACTGCGGTAAATAACGTCAATACTTTAATTCGTGATGCTTTACTTGGTAAGTCTGTGTTTGAACAAAAAGACATCGACAACACCATGATTGCGCTTGATGGTACTGAAAACAAAGAAAAATTAGGTGCTAACGCAACTTTAGCCGTGTCTTTGGCTGCTGCGCGCGCTGCTGCTGATGAAAAGAAAATTCCTCTTTTCCAATACATCGCAGACCTTCGTAACAACAGCATTTTAACCATGCCTGTACCAATGATGAACATCTTAAATGGTGGTTCACACGCAGACAACAACGTTGATATTCAAGAGTTCATGATTGAGCCAGTGGGCTTTACTTCATTCTCTGAAGCATTACGTGCTGGTGCAGAAATTTTCCACTCATTAAAATCTGTATTGAATCAAAAAGGTTTAAACACAGCAGTGGGTGATGAAGGTGGTTTTGCGCCAAACTTACGTTCTAACGAAGAAGCAATCACAGTTATTCTTGAAGCTATTGAGAAGACTGGCTACAAAGCGGGTTCTGACATCATGTTGGCGCTTGACTGTGCATCTTCAGAATTCTACAAAAATGGTCAGTACATTCTTGCAGGTGAAGGCAACAAAGCATTCACAAGCAACCAATTCTCTGACTATTTAGCTGGTCTTGTAAATCAATATCCAATTATCTCAATTGAAGATGGTTTAGATGAGTCTGATTGGGAAGGTTGGTCTTACCTCACTTCGATCTTAGGTGACAAGATTCAATTGGTCGGTGATGACTTGTTCGTTACTAACCCGAAAATCTTACAACGCGGTATCGATGAAAAAGTAGGTAACTCAATCCTGATCAAGTACAACCAAATTGGTACTTTGACTGAAACGCTTGATGCAATTTACCTTGCGAAAGCCAATGGTTACACAACTGTTATTTCACACCGTTCAGGTGAAACTGAAGATTCTACAATTGCGGATCTTGCAGTAGGTACAGCAGCAGGTCAAATCAAGACTGGTTCACTGTGCCGTTCTGACCGTGTAGCAAAATATAACCAATTACTTCGTATTGAAGAATTGACGAATGCTGCATATCGCGGTAAAGCTGAGTTCAAAGGTTTGAACTAAGCGAAATCAGTAGATGTCATTATTAAATGTATTTGACTCCAAAGCGAGTAAAGCATTGTTGGGCCTTGCGATCTTTTTGATCGCAGGGTTTCAATATTTACACTGGTTTGGTGAAGGTGGTTATCGTGACCATGCTGCACTGACAGAAAAAATCCAACAACAAATAGAATTAAATACAGAGCTGAAGGAGCGCAATCGTGTACTTGCAGCAGAAGTTTATGATTTAAAAAATGGGGTAGAAGCCATTGAAGAGCATGCCCGTTTAGATTTAGGCTTAATTAAGCCACATGAAACCTTTGTGCAAATGAGCACCATCAGCACACAATATAAACCAATTTATATTCAACCGAATTCCACAGTAGATTTACGCACCAATGAATCACAACAACTTGCAGCAGCAACCGCCCCGACACCCTAAACTTTGGGCGGTTATTCCCGCAGCGGGTTCTGGTAGTCGTTTTTCTAGAACTGAACTTAAACAATATCAGTATATTCAAGATCAAACAGTCTTAGCGCACAGCATCGCACGTTTAAATCACTTGCCTTTAGCGGGTTATGTTTTGGCGATTGGTCAAGCAGATGATGTAGCGCAAAACCTAAACTTGGCACAAAAAGAAAAAGCACATTTTTGCGTAGGTGGTGCAGAGCGAGTGGATTCAGTCTTAAATGCACTGCATTATTTATCTGAAATCGCCCATGTAGATGACTGGGTTTTGGTGCATGATGCAGCGCGTCCTTGTGTGACAGCTGCTTGCCTTGAACAGTTGTATCAGACTGCACTGGCAACAGATCAAAGTGCAATTTTGGCTATTCCAGTGCGTGATACTTTAAAAAAGGTAAGCCAAGGCACAAAAATTGAAACCACGGTAAGCCGTGACCAACTTTGGCAAGCGCAAACTCCGCAAATTGCTAAACTTGATGTGCTTAAAACAGCCATTGAATCTGCATTAAAACAGCAATTGACGATTACCGATGAGGCCAGTGCTTTAGAAGCAGCAGGGCAAATTGTAAATGTTGTGCACGGTCGTTCGGATAATATTAAAATCACCTATCCCGATGATTTAGAGCTGGCACGTTTAATTTTAGCCTCACAACAACATGGATGATAAAAATCTAGTGTAATTAACACCGCGTTAAACTTGAATCTTCAACGATTAAGCTTTAATGATTCACTCTGTGCCGCTTTGCTTCTATAATTGTCCATCCTGTCTATTTTAAATACCTTTGAGTCGCATGAATCCATCGCAGCAGTATCGTTTTTTACGTCACTCATTACGTGATGGTAGAAGCATTAAAAATGATTCCTCACGCTGGACTAAATTACATTTAGATCCATGGTTGCTGTGTTTTCTGATTTTAAATGCGATTCTGGGTTTAATGGTGGTATATAGTGCCACCGCGCAAGATATGGGGATGGTGCTGCGTCAAGCAACCAGTTTTGGCATTGGTTTTATCGCCATGATTATTTTGGCGCAAATTCCGCCTAAGGTATATCAAGCTGCCAGTCCATATTTTTATATCTTTGCAGTCATCATGCTGGCTTTGGTTTTGGTCATTGGTGAAACCCGTATGGGGGCAAAACGCTGGATCAGCTTGCCGGGTATTGGCAGTATGCAACCCAGTGAATTTATGAAATTTGCCATGCCATTGATGATGGCGTGGTATTTTTCGCGTCGTGCTTTCCCGCCTAAATTGATCCATATCATTGTCGCTTTAGTGATTATGATGATTCCTTTTGTCTTGGTGGCATTGCAACCCGATTTAAACATTGGTTTGATTATTCCCGGTGTCTTTGCGCTATTTTTAAGTGGCATGTCATGGCGATTAATCTTAGGAGCAATCACTGCATTGGCGCTCGCAGCACCATTGCTTTGGATGTTCTTTTTGCAGGAGTACCAAAAGAAAAGGGTACTAACCTTATTTGACCCAGAGTCGGATGCCTTGGGGGCAGGCTGGAATATTATTCAATCTAAAATTGCCATTGGTTCAGGCGGCTTTACAGGTAAAGGTTATTTAGAAGGAACGCAATCACATTTGGGTTATCTGCCTGAACATCATACTGACTTTATTATGTCGACCTATGCCGAAGAATTTGGTTTTATTGGCGTATTTTTACTGTTCAGTTTGTTTGCTGCCATTATTTTACGTTGTTTGATGATTGGGATGAATTGTTTCCATAATTTTGGACGTTTGTATGCAGGCACGGTTGGTCTGACTTTCTTTTTCTTTGTATTTCTAAACTCAGGGATGGTGAGTGGTATTTTACCTGTAACGGGTGACCCATTGCCGCTGATGAGTTATGGTGGAACGGCTGTTATTTCCATGTTGGCGAGTATGGGGATTGTGATGTCTATCCATACTCATCGTTAATACAGAATCCATCTGAAAGATGATGTAGGTGAGTTTTGCTATTATCATCTTTTTCTCTTTTTGTGGTTTTAAAAAGCCTAAGCAATTAGGATAAACACAAAACAATCCTTATAATATCCAGTAAATTTACTTTATTTATTAAGCAATAATTTAAAAAGAACAGCATAACAGTAACACAGAGCACCCCATGACCCATTTAATTTTTATTGCACTTTTCCCTTTGATTGCCTTAATTGCAATGGGTTATCTGCTTAAGCAATCACGTATGTTGGATGAGCCATTTTGGAAGGGTGCAGAAAAGTTAAATTACTATATTTTGTTTCCTAGCATGTTGTTTTTAAACCTCGCTACAGCAAACATTGAAGCGAAATCAATCGCACAGATTTTGTCGGTCGTAGGGATTATTGTGGCTTTAGTAAGTTGTCTGTTATATGCCTTGCGCGGCTATTTCAAAACACCCGCAGTCCGTTTTGGGGTGTATATGCAAAGCATGGTACGTTTCAATACGTATATCGGTTTGGCTTTGGTCGCAGCATTGTTTCAGGTGCAGGGCATGGCGCTGTTTGCGATTATTTTGGTGTTCTGCATTCCATTGGTGAATGTTTTATCTGTGCTGGCTTTAAGCGATACTAAGACTTTACAGGCAAAGCAAATCCTATGGTCATTAATGAAAAATCCATTAATTTTAGGGTGTATTGTTGGCGGTCTATTTAATTTATCAGGTTTGAGCTTGTGGGAAGGTGCAGCGCATTTTATTCGTCAAATAGCGTTATGCAGTTTGCCTTTGGGATTAATGTGTGTGGGCGCAGCATTACAATTTAATGGCTTGCAACGAGATGTATTCGCATTGGCATTGAATGTGTTCGGGCGTTTGTTATTTATGCCTGCTTTGGCTTGGCTAATTTGTCAGAGCTTAAATGTTCCAGTGTTGGAGTCGCAAATTTTAGTCTTGTTTTTTGCTTTACCTACTGCATCGGCAGCTTATGTACTTACACAAGTTTTAGGGGGAGATAGTCGTTTAATGGCTTCAATTATTAGCTTGCAAACCGTATTCGCCGCATTAACTTTGCCAATTGTGTTGTGGTTGCTCATTTAATCTGTCTAATACAATCTATTGTTCAGCATTAATCGTATAAACGATAGATGCCCGCAAAGCGTTCACAACCTTTTTGTTTGGTTTGAATTTTTAAGATTGCTTTAGAATAATTAAACTCATAACTGCAATCGTGCTCATTGTCGATGATTTTGTTTTTTTGATCAGGTGTTGTATAAGCTAAAAAGGCAATACTTTGGCTTTCAAGGCGGTTATTTGGATTGCGATAAGCAATACCTTCAATTTTAATGCTGTTTTTATTGAGTTGATGAATTTGTAAATGTACGGGTTGTGCAGCAAATTGACCATTTTCATATTTTAAATAATGTTGAGTCATGCTTTGATTCATTGAAGTGAAAAAATTCAGTTGATCAATTCTAAAATCAAATTGCTGAGTATAACAATTTAAGCTTTTGCATTGCTGTAAGCGTTGGATCCACAATTGCTGAGTATCTTCTAACAAGCGAATAGGCGCATCACTCATCAAATAAGCTGTTAAATGTTGATCACTTAATTTTTCACGCAATTCTGAGAAATTTTCTGTGCACACCTGCGCCAACTTTTTATTGGGTGTAGATCTACAATCAATCCCTTGTGCATAAGAGAAAGATGAATATAAACAGCCAAATAACAGCAGTGTACTTAAGTTTTTGATAAGATGAATCTCAGATTTCAACAGCATGATCGCTTATACTTTCACTATGTTGCGCTAGGTCTAATATAGCGAAATCGAAAGTATGAATACAAGATTTCAATGATTTATTTCTACAGGAGTTGAACATGGTTGCACAGATTCGTATTGGACAAGGATTAGATGTTCATGCCTTTGAAGCGGGAGATTTTGTGACGCTTGCAGGTGTTCAAATTCCTCATACACAAGGTTTAAAAGCACACTCAGATGGTGATGTAGTGCTGCATGCACTATGCGATGCATTATTAGGTGCTTTGGCGCTGGGGGATATTGGGCAGCATTTTCCAGATACCGATCCAAATTATAAAGGTGCAGATAGTCGGGTATTGCTTAAACAGGTTTATCAACTCATTTTAGACCGTGGCTATAAACTGAATAACGCCGATATTACTGTGGCGTGCGAACGTCCTAAACTTGCACCGCATACGCTAGAAATGCGCCAAAGTGTCGCTGATGTATTGGGTGTAGAGGTCACGCAAATTAGTATTAAAGCGACAACTACTGAAAAATTAGGTTTTACTGGACGTCAGGAAGGTATTTTAGCAACCGCGACTGTATTGATTTCTCATACAAAATAATCGCATTGCAATTTAACTAGGTAATCTGCTGAATTAAGAAAGTTCAGCAGATTCTAAAGCTTGTTGTAAATCTTGCGTGGCTTTACGACCTTGTAATTGCAAAGAAACGGCGTGAATTAAGCCTGTCCAAGTTTCATTGGGTTTCCAGATATCATGTAAAAAGTCTTGAGCCGTTGCAATATCCACATCCATAAAATATTGACGATACAAATACATTAAACTACTGACGTGGTTGTTATTGCTGCAATGTACCCACACCATTTGGCTTTCTAATAAATGATTGACCAAATCGAGCAATAATAAACATTGATCAGAGGATGGTGTTTCCCATGAAATTGGCAGTTGAATATAGTTTAGTCCAACATCCAGACAAATTTTGTCTTCATGGGGAAGGGCGTGTTCCGCATCACTTTCAGCCAAATTAATGACAGTGCCAATACCATATTCTTTAATTTGTTTTAATTCTTCAGCCGTAGGCTGACCTGAAGAAAACAAACGCTCATGAATGAACTGGAAATTTTTAATTTGGCTAAGTTGGGTTTCAATGTCATTCATGCGCGCAGAATTTCCTATGCTACAAATAGAAACGCCATCATGAAGATGGCGTTTTTAAATCTTAACGATTCACTAAAACGTCTTTTAATGCTTCATGCATTTCAAGCAATGCTTTTTCAGTGGTATCCCAGTCGATACAACCGTCAGTCACAGACTTACCATACTCTAAATCGCATAAGTTTTCAGGAATATCTTGACGACCACCTTTCAGGTGACTTTCGACCATAATCCCAACAATAGACTTATTGCCATCTAAAATTTGCTCAGTGATATTTTTTAATACCAATGGCTGTAAGAATGGGTCTTTGTTTGAGTTAGCATGGCTGGTGTCAATCATGATTTTGGTGCTGACTTTGGCTTTGTTTAATGCATTTTCAGCATCTGCAACAGAGCCTGCATCGTAGTTAGGCTTGCCATTACCACCACGTAAAACCACGTGTGCATACGGGTTGCCGCTAGTACGAATTACTGAAACCTGACCTTGATCATTAAGACCCAAGAAGCTGTGACCGTGTTTTACCGACTGCATGGCATTGGTAGCAACTGTTAAGCCGCCATCTGTACCATTTTTAAAGCCGACTGGAGAAGAAAGACCAGATGACATTTCACGGTGCGTTTGGCTTTCTGTAGTGCGTGCACCAATTGCAGACCAAGAAATTAAATCTTGATAATACTGCGGAGAGTTTGGATCAAGTGCTTCAGTCGCACATGGCAAACCTTTTTCATTTAACTCAAGTAAAAGTTTACGACCAAGACGCAAGCCTTTTTCAATGTTAAAAGAGTCATTCATGTCTGGATCGTTAATTAAGCCTTTCCAGCCCACTGTAGTACGTGGTTTTTCAAAATAAACACGCATCACAATATAAAGAGAATCTTTTACTTTTTCGCTTAATACTTTTAAACGATCTGCATATTCATGTGCAGCAGCAGGGTCATGAATAGAACATGGACCAATCACCACAAATAGACGCTTGTCTTTACCATCTAAAATATTGCGGATTGTTTCACGACCACGAAGAACGGTTTGATAAGCATTTTCAGTCAAAGGTAACTCAGTTTTTAATTCTGCAGGAGTCACGAGTGGCTGAATACTTTCAATATTCACGTCATCGATGTCTGATTGTGTAAGAGGATTAGACTGTAAAGTATTCATTGCCGTCACTGGTTTGATCATACAAAAGATTGTTTAATAGTCTGAATATAACATGAATTTCACTGTATTTTGTTATAAAAAGATGAATACTTCTTTAAAAAATAAGTGATGAATCGGGTAGATAAATTAAACGGTCTGTTTTAGCAAAATCCTGTCAGATAAAGCATTCATTATTGGCTGGCTTGTGCCTCAGAAACTGCTGTTGCAGTTTCTGGTGTGCTGATAGGTTTTGATTTCACAGGATTGACCATAAAGTTAATCCCGATAATAAATAAGGTAATACCTAAAACTTTACGAATCACTTTTTCAGGTAAACGTGAACTGACTAAAGTTCCCACCACAATTGCAGGAATCGAGCCAACCAACAACCAAACCAATAGGTGAAAGTCGACATTGCCTGAACTCATGTGACCTAAGCCTGCAACTAGGGTAAGTAAGACGGCATGCACGACATCTGAACCGATAATACGAATCATCGGTAGATTCGGGAACATCAGCACCAATGCCATGATGCCAAAAGCACCTGCACCCACTGAAGAAAGTGTGACAAATACACCCAGTACAACTCCCATAATTACAATGAGGGCACGCTTATCTGCAGCCTGTAGTTTGACCTTTTCAAGGTCTTGGGTCATATCGGGCAATTCTTGTTTACGGTATTTATTAAAAAACGTTTCAATTTGACTGCGAAACACAATTGAGATGCCAGTTAAGGTCAACATAAAGCCCAGTACCACGGTCAGTACCATTTTGTAATGGGTAGATTGGCTTAAATAATTCTCTAAAACCCAGTGGGTCGCAAATGAAGCAGGGATACTGCCCACCGCAAGCCAAATGACAATGGGCCATACAATATTCATTTTTTTGGCATGAACCAATGAGCCGCAGAATTTTGAAATGGCGGCATAAAGTAGGTCTGTTCCAATTGCGATATGCGGTTCAATTTTAAACAAGCTGATCAGAATGGGAGTCATCAGTGAACCGCCACCTACGCCAGTCACACCCACGCAGAAGCCGACCAATACACCTGCCAAAATAAACTCTAAAGGACCAACCATGAAGATATGCCGAAGTCAAAAATCGTGAATATATTATGACTTTTGGCAATAAGCTGTTGTCTTGATTAATGATTTACTTATTCTTAAAACAGATATAGTCAATGTGGAAAATCAGTGCAAAAGATCGCAGATTCAAGCCACGGCTTACTTTCTGTTTCTTACAAAATACAGTGGCTATGCTAAAATGCGAAAATTCATATCCATTAAAATTTAGAGGACAAAACGCTTGCAAAATCGAGAACTTAAAATAGGTATCGTTGTGGGAGAAGTATCGGGTGATACTTTGGGGGCACAACTCATGCGACGTTTTCGTGAGCAAGGCATTGATGCTGAGTTTGAAGGCATTGGTGGTCCGCAAATGATTGCGGAAGGGTTTAAAAGTTATTATCCGATGGATATTTTATCGGTAATGGGCATTGTTGAAGTGCTGAAAGATTTGAAAAAACTCTTTGCAGTACGAGATGGTTTGGTCGAAAAATGGACTCAAGATCCAGTTGATGTCTTTGTTGGGGTTGATGCACCCGATTTTAATTTACGTCTTGCCAAAAGTTTAAAACAGAAAAACTTGCCAATTAAAACCGTGCAATATGTTAGTCCTTCGGTATGGGCATGGCGACAAGGTCGAGTGCATCGCATTAAAGCCAGTATAGATTTGGTGCTGTGTTTATTTCCGTTTGAAAAAGCCTTTTTTAAAAAATGGGATGTGCCTGCAGCCTTTGTCGGACATCCTTTGGCGAGTCAGTTGCCGTTGGAAAATCCAATTGCTGCAGCAAAACAAGAATTGGGTTTAGACCAACAGCAACAACATATTGCGTTATTGCCTGGTAGCCGACGTGGTGAAATTGAGCGTTTAGGGCCGTTAGTTTTAGATGCGGCTTATATTTTGACGCAAAAATATCCGCAGTTTAAGTTTTTAATTCCTGCAATTAATGATGCACGTAAACAACAAATTGAAGCGTTACTGCAGTCTTATCCGAGTGCATTACAAGACAAAGTGCAATTGATGGAAAATCGTGGCACAGAATCCAAAATTGGTCGTCAGGTAATGAATGCGTCCGATATGATTGCACTGGCTTCAGGCACGGCGACGTTAGAAGCGATGCTATTACATCGTCCAATGGTTACGTTTTATAAGCTCAATCGCATTACGTACTGGATTGCGAAACTGTTGGTGAAAATTCCTTATTATTCATTGCCAAATATTATTGCAGGTAAAAAGGTTATTCAGGAATTAATTCAGGATGATGCAACACCAGAGCGTTTGGCAGCAGAAATTGAAAAGTTAATTTATATCGAAACTGCACAAATTCAAGTGATGCAACATATCACTATGCATAAGCAATTATTGTCCGATAACAGCGAAGACCCTGCACAAGCAATTTTGGCGATTTTAGATCGTTAAACTGTTCATTTCGTGATTGCATTGTTGTTTTGAAACTGCTGCCGATACTGGCTAGGTGTTAGCTCGAATTGCTTTTTAAAAGTTTGGCTAAAGGCGGTTTCGGAAGAATAACCGACACGATGGGCAATTTGTTGAATCGACAATTGTCCTTGCTGTAAATAATGCGATGCCAAGCGTAGCCGATGTTGTTGTAAGTATGCCAAAGGCGGCTCACCAATCACCTGATTAAACAAATTGGCAAATTTAGAACGTGACATGCAACATTGTTCTGCCAAACTTTCTACCGTCCATGCTTTTTCGGGTTGACCATGAATAGCTGCGAGCGCATTGGAAAGTTCAGGATGTGCCAAAGCGCCGAGCCAGTTATTTGAGTCATCAAGCTGAAAAATATAATCACGCACACATTCAATCAGTAAAATACTGACCAAGTGATCTAATATTTTATCCCGTCCCGGTCGGATTTGATGACTTTCCACCGCTAAAAATTGCAAGCCAATTTGTAACCACTCGGGCGCTGTGCTGCACATGATATGCGGAATATGCAGATATTCGGGTAGGGCACTTAAAAGCGGTTTTGCCATGGTGGTGTCCATGTGGCATTGAATCACCAAAATAAATGCGTCTTCAGCTTGTGTGTGATTTATCGTGCCAAAATTTATTGACTGCTGTGACTGAATTTGAAATAAATCCGAAATATCAAAGTGTTCTGTCCAGTGAGTGTCTGCAGTTGCACTTGCGTAATGACTGCAACCCGATGGAATCAGGACAATATCACCTGCATCAATGTGAAGGTGTGTCTGTGCAGATAAATGGATATGCAGCGAGCCTTGTAGTACTACATAAGCCAGCATTGCCCCTTGGTCACGATATTGAAATGACCAATCTCCTTGAGGATTTAAATAGATATATTCTGATTGGTGCAGATGTATATCATCAAAAATTTTACTTAAAGCATCCATATTTTAAGCATAAATCATTATAAAAAATAAACCTGTGATTTCAGGACAATATAGCGCATTTTTGCGCCAAAGACTTTTGCATAGCTTTTTTGGACGTCTGCAACTGTTCATTCTCGTGTCTTTCCTCAAATATATAGGTAGAACAGCGTAGAAGGAAGAAAATAAGATGAACGCACCACTTCATTTGCTTAAAGAGATGGAACAGGATGTTCCTTATAAAAGCGCGGCTCAACTCGATAAAAAGCGTTATTTATGGTTGATCAGCCCATTTTTACCTGTATTGGGGATGGGGATTTTGGCGGGTTATCAATTCGCTCCGAAGCCTGCGAAAAAAGTTTTTGCTCTAGGTGGCCCTTTATTATTGCATGTGATTATTCCAACAATTGATACTTTAATTGGTCAAGATGCCAATAACCCAAGCAATGAAGATGTGAAACGACTTGAGGAAGATCGGTATTATTCGCGTTTGGTGAAAAGTTTTATTCCTTTGCAATATGCCGCCAATATTTATGCAGCTTATTTGGTTGGACGGCCACAAACCTCGTTAGTCGATAAAATTTTTCTGGGTATTTCCATGGGGATGGTGAATGGTATTGCTGTCAATACTGCGCATGAACTCAGCCATAAATCTTCAAAAATAGATCACTTACTGTCACATTTGGCTTTAGCACCAACAGGATATAACCATTTTCGGGTTGAGCATCCGTATGGGCATCATAAACGTGCTGCGACACCTGAAGACCCTGCATCTTCACGTATGGGAGAAACATTTTATGAGTTTTGGCCCCGCACGGTAAAAGGTTCGTTTAAGTCTGCACTGCAAATTGAAACTCAGCGTTTAAAACGTAAAGGCAAAAGTTTTTGGTCGAAAGACAATGAATTATTACAAGGCTGGGGCATGAGTGCGGCATTTCATGCTGCATTGTTGGCGCGTTTTGGTACTGGGATCATTCCGTATTTGGCGACACAGGCTTTTTATGGCATTAGCCTGTTTGAAATAATTAATTATATAGAACATTATGGCTTGCTTAGACAAAAAGATGCGCATGGCAAATATGAGCGCACTATGCCTGAACACAGCTGGAATAATAACAATATTGTGACCAATTTGTTTTTGTATCAATTACAACGTCATTCCGATCATCATGCTTATCCAACCCGACCATTTCAGGCTTTGCGACATTTTGATGAAGCGCCTGAATTACCAAGCGGTTATGCCAGCATGTTGCTGCCTGCCATGATTCCACCTTTGTGGTTTAAAATTATGGATAAACGTGTATTTGAACATTATCAAGGCAATTTAAACAAAGCCAATATTCAGCCTAAACGCCTGCACGAATTTTTAAGAAATTTGGTGTGGTGGATAATTGATTGAATTATTAAGATTATTTTTTGATATTTCTTTTGTATATATCTTTCAAAGGAAAGATTGAGATGTATACCAGATGTCTATTTTCACTCATCTTACTATGAATTGACTTCATCTCATTTTGGCGCATAATAAAGTTATATATTTATATAATATTGAGGTGGGTATGATTCATACAAACTTGAGAAAAGTAGGTGGTTCGGTCATGCTTGCCGTACCGCCTACATTATTAAAAAGTTTAGGTTTAGATGCGGGAAAGGAAGTTTCTCTGAGCATTGTGAATGGTAAGTTAGTGGTCGAACCTAAAGCGAAGCCATCTTATAAATTGGCTGACTTGCTGCAAGAGCATCAAGCTTTAGCATTAGAGCAAGATGCGTGGCATGATGTAAAAGCAGTTGGGCGAGAAGAAATCTAATGAATCAAGGCGATATTTATTTGATTTCATTAGATCCAACACTTGGACATGAACAACAAGGTAAGCGACCTGTATTTGTTATTTCACCTAAGTCATTTAATCTTATTACTAAAATGCCGATTGTTTTGCCTATTACTTCTGGTGGAAACTTTGCACGAAATATGGGTTTCGCTGTAGAGCTTATTGGTGGGAAAACTACAGGTATTGTGCATTGTGATCAATCTAGAGCTTTAGATTTTGAAGCTAGACACGCGCGGTTTTTAGAATCCTCGCACGCAGATGTTTTGGATGAGGTTTTAGCAAGATATATCGCAATTTTTTCACCTGAAGATTAATTTATATCGAAAAAGACAGAAATTTATAGCAATATTTCTATGAAAATCTGTCTTTTATCTTACTTTACTATATGCCTTAAATCATAAAATCACTTGAGCTCACTCGAACTTTTACCTAATTCACGACGGGCAATAATCAATAGCTGAATCTGTTGCGTACCTTCAAAAATATCTAAAATTTTCGAATCACGTGCCCATTTTTCCAATAACTCATCTTCGTTATAACCCACCGATGCAGCTAACTCGACACACCTGAGCGTGATTTCATTACACACGCGACCAGCTTTGGCTTTGGAAATAGAAGCTTCGCGTGAGTTAGGCTGTTTATTGTCTGCCATCCATGCTGCTTTGAGCATCAATAAACGTGCGGCTTCCCATTCTGCTTCCATCCGATAAGTCTGTGCTGCGATATGTGAACACTGTAAATAGGGCGTGGCATAATTTGCATCTAATTGGTCTTTAAAAATTTCCTTAATCCGCTCTAAAGCGGCTTTGGCACAACCAACGGCCATAGCTGCCACCAAAGGGCGAGTGTTATCAAAGGTTTCCATCACACCTGCAAACCCTTTGGCAACATCAATTTCTGCATTGCCTAAAAGGTTGCTCGCAGGAACACGGCAATTTTCAAATCGAATTGTTGCTGTGTCCGAGGCTTTAATCCCTAATTTATGTTCTAAGCGTTCCACGGTCATGCCAGGTGTGCCCTTAGTCACAACAAAGGATTTGATCGCAGCACGTCCCAGTTTTTTGTCTAAGGTTGCCCACACAACAACGGCATCGGCGCGGTCACCAGAGGTCACAAAAATCTTTTCACCATTTAAAATATATTCATTGTCTACTTTGGTGGCAGTGGTACGAATAGCCGCAGAGTCAGAACCACAGTTGGGTTCGGTAATTGCCATGGCTGCCCAAACACCATTAAAGCGTTGTAATTGTTCTTCATTGGCCACCGCAGCAATCGCAGAATTACCTAAACCTTGGCGTGGCATACTGAGTAATAAACCTGTATCGCCATAACACATTTCGACAATACTCAGTGCGGTAGACATATTTACGCCATTTTTGTTACCTGCAGATGTGTCACCACGTTTGTTGACTGCTGCACCTGCATTCATGCCATCGCCTGCTTGGTTCATGCCATCAACCAAGGCTGCAAGCATGTCTAATTCTTTCGGGTAGGCGTGTTCGGCTTTATCATATTTTCTTGAAATGGGACGTAATACATTTAAAGCAACTTCATGTGCCTGATCGACCAACATTTTGAATTTTTTTGGATTTTGTAAATTCATGCGTGTATTCCTTATTTTTCTAGCTGGCTATCGTTTATTGATGGTGTGAGATTAGGCATGCAAGCCTGAATGCATAATTGCAGTTGCACGTAAATCACGATACCAACGCTCTACAGGATGTTCTTTGGTAAAGCCATGACCACCTAAAATTTGCATACCATTGGTGGCAATTTGCATAGATTTTTCTGCACAGAGCAGGCGTGCTAAATACGCTTCACGATGAAAATTCTTACCCGATTCGGCAAGACTCGCTGCATTCAGCAACAGCATGCGCATGGCTTCAATTTCAATGGCCATATCTGCAATCATAAAAGCCACACTTTGACGATGTGAAATTGGTTCGCCAAATGCAGTGCGCTCATTGGCATAGCGAATACAATAACTTTTCACTGCTTCACAGCAACCAACTGCCATGGCGCACCACATGAGATTGCCTAAATCTAAAAATGCGCTGTAATCGAAATCATCTGTGCCTAAACGCTCCGCAGGGGTTTGATTAAACTTTAAAGTCGCCGTTTCGCAGGCTTTTAAGCCCATTGCAGGCGCTGCTTTAAATTGAATAGAAGCATCACGTTGCACAATGAACACATCGGCTTGACCATTTAGCTCTGCACTAACCAAAAATAAATCTGCTGTTTCGGCCAAAATCACCAGCGTTTTTTCACCTGTAATTAGGTACTGTCCATTTTGCAAAGTCGCTTTGGTTTTTAGCTGATACGGATTAAACGCAGCAGTATTTTCCTGAATCGCAAAAGTGGCTTGAAGTGGCGTTGGATGGTTCGCGTCTGTTTCGGAAAACGCAGATAAATACTGATTTTGAACCTGTTCTGAACCCCAGCGAGTTATGGCATTCATTACGCCAAATGTGGAAAGTAATCCTGCGGTTAAGCCAAAGTCGCCACGTGCCAATTGTTCGGCAATTAAAATATGGCTGACAATATTTTGTTCAGTGGCAACACCGCCTAAAGCTTCGGGCAGAGCATAGGTGTTCAAACCTAAATCTGTGCTGTATTGCCATAATACTTGTGGGAATTTCGCATCATGATCTGCCTGATGTGCCAATGGATAGATCACTTCTGTAGCAAATTGCTGCATGGCATCGACCAGCATTTGCTGTTCTTCACTCAATGACAAATCAAATAAATCTTTGGATTGACGTGTCAGTCGTTGTTGCGGTAATTTTTGTGTGCTTTTAAAATTTTTTTGAGTGGTTTCAAAGGTTTTAAAACCTGCTTTGGCTGAGTGATATAGAGATTGTTCAACCCATTTGCGTAATTTGAATTGATCGAGCAGATCACTCGATGCCATTTTAGTGAGTAGCGCTAAGCCGAATCCTTGGGCTTTGTTTATCATTTGACTCATGATAGTGTTGTCCTACACAGAGAATGCTTGTTTTTTATGCTGACATGCAGACTATAAAAAAACTATGTCATTGCTGACATGCAGAATTGTCAAAGATAAACGGTAAAAATTTTCTTATAACTGGACTAATATGTGGATTTTTATAGATTATTAATTTTATAGAAATCTACGCTTTTAAAATAAATTGACCTAAATGACAATTGCATCGAGTGGGCAACAATCATTTAGGTCTATATAACAGCTTTGATCAAAGAAATAAAAGTTGGGACTTAAATAAACTTTTGAATCATTTTGCGGACATTGGTTTTCGCATCAATCACGGTCATAAAGGTGTAGGCACCAATAAATTTACGGCTAATAAACATAAATTCTTTAGGCGGGACACTAAAGTAACGCGAAGCCATCGATTTAGATGCTTGTTGCATGACACGGCTATGCAGCTGACTTTTTTTCCAGTCATAGCGCGATTGTTCATCCATCACGCCAGCAGGTAAATCGCGGTTATTGTCTAAGTGACTAAAGGCTTCGGTTGCCAATAGAAACACTTTTGCCATGTCAGGTTTAATGCTTTCAGGGATGCTGTCAAAAAACTCATAACCCGTCATGGCATTCACCATCATTTGTGGGTCGTGGTAATAACCCGCCTTGATCAAATTACGCGCCACAGTCAGCAAGTGTTGATCAAATTGACGAATAGCACCAAAGTCGAGCAGTACAATTTTATCGTGAATATCTTCACCATTACCTAAGCGAACTAAGTAGTTGCCAAAGTTCGGGTCAGTCTGCATTTCGCCCCATTCAAATACTTCACGCACAGCAATTTCTAAAGAGGCTTCGCCTAATTGGTTACGGCGTTCTTGAGGTAATGAGAGCATGACAGGGCTGTTAATCGGTACGCCACGTTCAAAGGTCATACACAGCACTTGGTCGCTACAGTATTCATCCACAATTTGCGGCACAATGTAGCGCGGATCATCTTTTAAACGGGCAGCAAAACGACGTGTCGTTTCCGCTTCAATTTGATAGTTGACTTCACGATGCATCATTTCACGCACTTCATCAAACCACTGATCAAATTCACGGGTTTGCGGCACCATGCGTGTCAATTTGAGCATATTTCTAAATAGGCTCATGTCTGAGTCAATCGCATCTGCTACGCCTGGATATTGGATTTTTAATACCAACTCCAAACCATCCGACTTGCGGGTCGCGCGGTGAACTTGAGCCAAAGAGGCTGTACCTAATGGCTCATGATCAATGGTGAGATCATCAAGTTTGGCACCTAACTGTGCCTGTAATTGCTGTTTAATTGCAGGCCATGCCAATGCGACAGTCTGGTTATTCAGCGTGTTGAGTGCTTGCGTAATTTCTTCAGGTAAAAAATGTTCGCCGTACAGCGCCATCATTTGCCCAATCTTCACGATAGAGCCTTTGAGTTTGCCAATTTCAGCCACCAAGTAATCGGCTTGTTCTTTCATGGCTTTTTTTCGTTTACGTTCTTTTTCTTCTTCGCTTGAAAACATAGAGGTGGCATTCGAGGCTGCCCATCGTGTTCCTGCAAGTAAAGATGCCTTTGCGATGGATAAGCGTCGATCCATAGAGGAAGTCTTGAGTTGTTTAAGCTTATCGTTCTGATCTGACATTAAAATCAATCCTTAAATCAGCAATACGCAGGAAAATTAGATTGTAACGGATATTAGCGCGTCTTAACGTATTAAAAAAGTTCAACTTGCTGAACGACGAGTTTCCTCGTGAAAAAAGTATGAAAAACGGCTTAAAAGTACTTTTACATCCGATATTGCACTTTGGTTTCGGCTTTTTTCATCAATTGCGCTTTGTTGTCTTGGATAAATTTGAGAATCATCAATTTTACAGAATCGTGTAAAAAACCATGCGCATATCCCTTAACAATAATCACGCTGGGCAAACTAAAAAATAGATATTTGGCATCATCTAATGACGAATTTTCAAAAATGCCGTTTTCAATCAAAATTTGCTGAAAAAATTGTTTTTCAATCAAGACTGCTTCGGAGTGGTTGTCGTTCCAATAGCTTTGGCGCATGGCCATCAAATTATTGTGTTTGTAGCTCATAAGGCTGAAAGTTTCATCTATAAAATGAGTAATTCAATTATTGGGATATTGTCACATTTTTCAATGATTGTTGTGCATTTATCATAGACTGAATCATAAAAAGCAGGGGATTGACTATATGCTTTTTAACCTGAATCTTGTAGCATCAATGCAGCAATTTGGGTTTTGTAAAATTATAAAATATTGAAAATTTACCGCGCTTTAAAAACAGACTGCGCTCAGGGGAAAATATGAAAGTTTGGATATTTACACTATTGGGGATGCTGACTTTGGGTACAGCTCAAGTTTGGGCGAATGGCGTTTCACAAGGCTATACGCAATGTATGAACAATAGTTATGGCAAAATTTCCCAATCGCAAAAATGTATTAAAACTGAGCAAAAAGCACAAACCAAACGACTCAAAAAACACTATAAAGCCTATGTAAAACGCAGCGCAGGCAATGCCAGTAATATTCAACAACAGCATCAACTTTGGGAAAACCGTGTAAAACAACGCTGTTATTTATCGACTCAAAGCGATTTTGCCGCATTACAACGTGCACAATGTGTTTTGCTGCAAACAGCAGAGCGCGCTGATTATTATCAAGGTCAGTTTGTGGGAATCAAATAAGTAAAACCATAGTAAATAAATTACTTGGAAACTGCTTAAACATTATAAAACCGAGCAAAACAAGGTATCATAAGGCGTTTTAAAATTTGACCTTGGAGCGCCTTAAGTGGATCGACCGACAATTAGCCCTGAACATTTGCAGGAAGCTGCTGAAAACCTATCAACCATTCGTGATTTTATTCGCTTTGGGGTTACAGCACTACGTCAATACGATGCACATTTAGGTCAAGGTACAGAAGATTATTTTGCAGAAAGTTCTGCATTGGTGTTACAAACTTTGTCTTTAGACTGGAATGCAGACGCTGAAATTTTAGATGCAAAATTATTGCCGAGCGAAGCAGCTGAATTTTTAAGCTTGCTCGAACGTCGTATCAATGAAAAAGTACCAACTTCTTACTTATTAAACTTGGCGTATTTCTTCGGAAAACCATTTTATGTCGATGAGCGTGTTCTAATTCCACGTTCACCTATTGCCGAGCTAATTGAAAATCGTTTTGCGCCATATTGCCTAGATGAAGAAGGTCAAATGCGCGAAGCAGATAACAATTTACCAGCCAATGCTGCGCCTAAAACCCCACAACGTATTTTGGATATGTGCACGGGTTCAGGTTGTATTGCGATTGCTTTGGCTTATGCTTTTCCAGATGCTGAAGTCGATGCAACTGACATTTCAAAAGATGCTTTGGAAGTTGCACAAATTAACTGTGAACATCACAACAAACAATACCAAGTGGCGTTGCTTGAGTCTGATTTATTCGCCAAAATCCCAGCCGAAAATCAGTATGATTTAATCGTATCTAACCCGCCGTATGTTGATGCGGAAGATATGGCAGATTTACCTGAAGAATTCCATCATGAGCCAGAATTGGCATTGGCAGCAGGGCAAGACGGCTTAGATTTAGTCCGTAAAATGTTGGCGCAGGCGGCAGATTACTTAACTGAAGATGGTCTGATTGTGATTGAAGTAGGTAATTCTGAATGGGCGATGAAACAGAATTTCAACACGGTTGATTTGCACTGGTTAAAATTCCAAAAAGGTGGTTCAGGTATTTTTGCATTGACTGCAGCACAATGCCGTCAATATCGCGATTTATTTATTCAATCTGTTCAAGCATAAGGAGTCGTTGGACGTGGCAGGTAATAGTATAGGGCAACTTTTCCGTGTAACGACTTGTGGTGAATCTCATGGCGTAGGTCTGATGGCGATTGTCGATGGCGTGCCACCGGGGATTGAACTGTCTGCAGAAGATTTACAAAAAGATTTGGATCGCCGTAAACCGGGTACGTCTAAGTTTGCGACACAGCGTAAAGAACCCGATGAAGTTGAAATTATTTCAGGTGTCTTTGAAGGTAAAACCACTGGAACTTCAATTGGTTTACTGATTCGTAATACTGACCAAAAATCGAAAGACTACGGTAATATTGCACAGACTTTCCGCCCTGGGCATGCAGATTATACCTATACGCAAAAGTATGGTTTCCGCGATTATCGTGGTGGTGGACGTTCAAGCGCACGTGAAACAGCAATGCGCGTTGCAGCAGGTGCAATTGCAAAAAAATACCTGTTCGAAAAATTTGGAATTGTGATTCGTGGTCACGTCACTCAAATTGGTACAGAAAAAGCTGAAAAGCTAGATTGGAACGAAGTACCAAACAATCCATTTTTCTGTGGCGATGCCGATGCTGTACCACGTTTTGAAGCATTGGTAACGTCATTGCGTGAACAGGGTACAAGCTGTGGTGCAAAACTGGAAATTGTGGCTGAAAAAGTGCCTGTGGGTTGGGGCGAACCTGTTTTTGATCGTTTAGATGCCGATATTGCCCATGCCATGATGTCTATCAATGCTGTGAAAGGCGTTGAAATTGGAGATGGTTTTGCAGTGGCAGCGCAGTTTGGGCATGAAACCCGTGACGAACTGACCACTGACGGCTTTTTGGCGAACCATGCAGGCGGTATTTTAGGCGGTATTTCTAGTGGTCAAGATATTCGTGTTGCGATTGCTTTAAAACCAACAGCCAGTATTACTACACCTGGTAAAACCATTAATTTAAACCGTGAAGATACGGATGTACTGACCAAAGGACGCCATGATCCTTGCGTAGGTGTGCGTGCAACGCCAATTGCAGAAGCTATGCTTGCGATTGTATTGATGGATCATTTCATGCGTCATCGTGCGCAGAATGCCGATGTGGTTGCACCGTTTGCACCCATTGAGCCGAAATAACAATATGCTTTAAGCAAGGTGCATAATCATTGCCAAGTGCGAAAATATGTTGTGAAAAAAGCCAAACCGTAGTGTTTGGCTTTTTTCTGCCTGAGTTTTGAGCTTAGTTCTTCTTTTAGATTGTAAGTTTCAAAATTTTATACGCTGTTTTATATGGTGAAGATGCAGAGGAATGATCTGCGGCTCCTAAATATTAAGCCAATAAAAAAGAGCGCATATTGCGCTCTTTTCAAGGAATTTATTTACACCTCATTAAAGAAACCAAGTGTAATAACCCCAAATCATCAATGGCCAAGCCACAAATGGGCTAAATAACCATTTCCAAAACCAAAAGCGTGGAATAAAACCAACACCGTGTACAAAGCCACCTGAAATACCAATCATAATAAACATCATGGCACGGTGGCTATATTCACCGTTGGCATCCAGCATTGCTGCTGGATGAAGAAGCAGTACAGCTGCGAGTGGGAATGCCAATAAACATGAAATAACCATCGCAATCTTGTTCGGTTTTTGAACTGTTGTTTCAGCGTTCACTGCAGTGTCTGTCATCTAATTATTCCTCGTCAAGGTCTTGATGAGATTCAATATACAGGGCACTCAAGACACCTGCAAAGCATGCCATCAGAATACCGAGAATCCATGCAAAGTACCACATAATTTATTCTCCTTAGACACAGCCTTAGTAAAGGCTGTGTGAATTCTCTTTAATGTGCTTGTTGGTGATAACGCCCCACATTTTGTAGTAACACCAAGTGGTGTATAGCAAAATAATTGGTACGAAGATACATGCTGCAACAGTCATTACAGTTAATGTGTTTTTACTTGATACCGCATCCCACATGGTCAAGCTTGCAACTGGGTTGAGGCTTGATGGCATTAAGAATGGGAACAATGCAAAACCAGCAGTTAAAATTGCACCGATCACCGCTAAAGATGAACCTGTGAAACTTAAACCCGCTTTATTTTTACCTGCTGCAAGAACAATCAAAATACCGCCCAAGATGCCCATAATTGGTGCAATCATGGTAATAGGGTACGCTGAGTAGTTATTCATCCAGCCTGGGTTTGCATTGGTTAAAACTTCTTTAGCCAATGGGTTTGCTACGCCATTCGTGTCGTATGGAGTTACTAGGGTATAACCTTCGATACCACCGAAGTATAACCATGCGCCTGCACCTAAGAAACACACAAGGAACACAATACCCATGATTTGCGTTGCTTTTGCAGAGCGTGCACGTAAGTCACCATCGGTACGCAGCATTAACCATGCACCACCATGCGCACAAAGCATAGACAAGCTGACTAAACCACAAACTAAAGCAAATGGGTTTAATAATGCAAAGAAGCTGCCTGTATATGTTGAACGTACAGTTTCGTCTAGGGTAAATGGTACGCCAAGGAACATATTACCAAACGCAACACCGAACACTAATGCAGGAACTGCACCACCTACAGCCAAACCCCAGTCCCAAGATGTACGCCATTTGGTGTTTTCAAGTTTTGAGCGGTAGTCAAAACCAACTGGGCGCAGGAATAGGGCAAACAGAACTAAGAGTAGTGCCCAATACATGCCTGAGAATGCTGTTGCATATACCATTGGCCAAGCAGCAAATAACGCGCCACCCGCTGTAATGAACCAAACCTGGTTACCATCCCAGTGCGGTGCAATCGTGTTGATTGCAGCACGGCGTTCTTCGTCATTTTTACCTACAAATGGCATGATCGCCATTGAGCCCATGTCGAAGCCATCGGTGAGGGCAAAGCCAATGAGTAATACACCCACTAACACCCACCAAATGATTTTGAGTAATTCATATTCGATCATGCTTAAGCCTCCTCATTGGCTTTTTTCGCAGCTTCAATTTTCTCGAAGTGGTATTTACCAGTATGAAGCGAGCTTGGGCCTAGACGTGAGAATTTGATCATCAAGTACATTTCAATAATCAGCAAAACGGTATAGAACGCTGCCAATGCAATGATTGAGCCCCATACGTCGCCAGTGCTGAGTGAAGATGCAGACAAGTGTGTTGGAAGTACTTCACCAATTGTCCATGGTTGACGACCAACTTCTGCTACATACCAACCTGTTTGCGCTGCAATCCAAGGTAATGGTAATGAGAATAACGCAAATTTTAATAACCAAGGTTTACTTTCTGCGTTGCGTTTAGCCACTGCAAAAGTTGCAAGTGCGAATAACAACAGCATTAAGAAACCAGAAGCTACCATGGCACGGAATGCCCAGAACAAACTTGGTACGTGTGGAATAGTATCCGCAGCAGCCATTTTAATTTGTTCGTCAGTCGCATCTACTACGTTTGGCGTGTATTTTTTCAACAATAAACCATAACCCAAATCGGTTTGAGTTTGCTCAAATGCAGCTTTAAGTTCAGGAGATTGGTCGCCCGCACGTAATTGCTCAAGTTGTTGATAAGCAACCATACCGTTACGAATACGAACTTCGTGGTTTGCGATCAGGTCTTTAATACCAGTCACTTCTTCGGTGATAGAACGCGTTGCAATAATCCCCATTACATAAGGAATTTTAACTGCGTAATCTGTCGTTTGCGTTTCTTCGTTTGGAATACCAAATAAAGTGAACGCTGCAGGAGCAGGGTGAGTATCCCATTCTGCTTCAATTGCTGCGAGTTTGGTTTTTTGAACATCACCTAATTCATAACCTGATTCATCACCAAGTAGAATTACAGATAAAGTAGAAGCTAAACCGAAAATTGCTGCAATAGCGAATGAACGACGCGCAAATGGCAAGTCTTGCTTTTTCAATAAGTAATAACTTGAAATCGCTAAAACGAAAATAGCACCCGTTACATAACCTGCAGAAACAGTGTGTACGAATTTAACTTGCGCAACAGGGTTAAAAATTAACGCCCCGAAGTCAACCAATTCCATACGCATGGTTTCGTAGTTAAAGGTAGAACCCACTGGGTTCTGCATCCAGCCGTTGGCAACTAAAATCCAGAGAGCGGACATATTAGAACCAAGCGCAACCAGCCACGTTACACATAAGTGCTGCACTTTGGAGAGGCGATCCCATCCAAAGAAGAATAAACCAATGAAGGTCGATTCTAAGAAGAAGGCCATTAAACCTTCAATTGCGAGTGGTGCACCAAAGATATCACCCACGTAGTGTGAGTAATACGCCCAGTTTGTACCAAACTGGAACTCCATGGTTAAACCAGTGGTTACCCCTAAGGCAAAGTTAATACCGAAGAGTTTTCCCCAGAATTTGGTCATGTCTTTATAAATTTCTTTACCAGAAATCACATACGTGGTTTCCATAATGGCAAGAATAAAAGCCAGACCTAAAGTCAGTGGAACAAAAATAAAGTGATACATCGCGGTCATTGCGAATTGGAACCGCGAGAGATCGACCACGCTTTCAGAAATCATCAACGTGTCTCCTTGATTGAGGAAGGACTGCCAGCAATACGCTCAGCAACTTGTGAATCAAAATTTTGAGGAATAGTTGGGGCATCAAACCAAATATTTTTGATGACCATTAACAGCACGACCTTAATTATTAAAATGATCGTGAGTTCACGAACTACTTTTCTATTTAAATCTTTAGGAACTAAGCTCACTTTTATAAGCCTATTTTTTAAACTGTGTTTTATATTATTAAACAAAAACATACAAAAAAAAATAGCTGGCACAGTTAAAATGCAAATATATTGTTAACTTATTATAAATCAATAGTTTGTTTTTGGGTGTTGCAGAGAATAAATGGAGGAAAGTAATATTTTTTAAACTTGACAGAAACACTTGTAATTAATAATTCAAAATCTGACTAAAATACTTATATTTTAAAAAAGCAAATCAGACTAAATTGCTATGAATAAAAATCAATCTAAAAATAGCAATAAATTAGAGATATTATCAGCTAATAATTATTCTCATTCTTTTGTTAAAGTTTAATGACGATTCCGCATATTTTTTTATTTCCCTACAATGTAGTGGTGCTTTGTCTTTGGCTTAGTCTAGGGTAAACAGCATTTTTTTCATAATGATTTTGTGTAAATATTGTTCAGATCACATGAAATGTATCGTTTATAAACAAACAGATTGTGTTGAGTTTGAGTGAAAAATTTTAACTTTCTTAGGTCAGCAAGATTGGTTTTAAATCTTAAAAAATAACTTATTGATTGCTAAATAGGTTATTTGATGCCGAAATTTTTTTGGCAAGATAGTGAGATCTTTTTTTGCGCACAATAATAATTTGAGCTTGAAATTCAAGTTCACCAAATTCAGGTTCAACCTGCACATAATGCAGTTGCCCAAACTCATCACGTACACGTGCTTGTGCAGAAAAACCAGGACGGGCATTACCACTGGAAATTGTGGCTAAACGTCCGAGTAAATCGACTTGGCGCACGCTATATTTGGGCTTAATCACTTGGTCTAAACAGTGAATCATGAAGACTGTAAAAAAGATGGCAATAATAAACGCTGGAATAATAATGTAATAAGCAGGAACGAAATGTTGTTGTTGTGAGTAAATCAAAAACTGTAAAAAATATCCTGCAACACTGAAATTCATCAGTAAAAAAACAAAAATCAGTACTTTAGAAAATTTAACATCTAAAAGTGGCGATTCTGTAATTCGTTGTGAAAATGCACGTTTGAGCAACTGACTTGGGCGAAAATTAAAGTAATAACCAATCGTTTCGACAGTGCTGAGTAGCAATAAAACAACTAGGCTGAGATGAAAGGGCATTAAGTTCAAATCAGATAAAAACTCATGCATGCGCTAAACTCACGTGTTGAAATATTTATAGGTGATGTTATTAGATGCAGATCATTGATCTAACTCTGCTTAGAGAGCATAGATAAATGATCTGGTTTTGTATAGAGCTAAGATTTGGAACTTTTCGCTTCTTTCTGAAAGTTGCAAAAAAGTTAGTCGTTGATCAAGTAAATCCCACCATCTGAATGAACGCTGATCTCAACTTTCTCAAGTGATTGACCTAAACATGGGCCAGAAATACATTCACCTGTTTCAACTAAAAATAAAGCACCATGCGTTGAGCATTCAATATATTCTTGGTCACGGTCTAAGAATTGGTTTTCTAAAAATTCTAATTCCACTTGTAGGTGTGGGCAGACGTTTTGGTAAGCGTAATACATGCCATCACGTTGGGTGATAAAAATTGTGTCACCATTTGGCGTTTCGTAGGCACGTGCTTCACGCTCAGGAATGTCTTCCATCATACAAATTTTATTCATTATGCAGATTCCTTTTGAATGCTATGCAAAAGTTTAGCGTAATCTTCTACCGCAAGACGAGGGCCGAATTGAGAAACCACTTCACTTGAAATCAGAATGGCAAGTTGAGCTGCAGTTTGGAAACCTAAGCCTGCATTGAGTGCATACAGGAATGAACCTGCAAAGGCATCACCCGCACCGTTGGCATCAACAGCAGTGACTTGACGACCTGGTACAGAAAAAGCGTTGTTGCCATCATAAATTAGGGCACCTTGTGCGCTCAATGTAATGACAATGTATTTGCTTTTTTGTTTTAGTTGTTCTAATGCCGCTTCAGCCGTTTCCGTTCCTGTGTACATCATGGCTTCTTGCTGGTTACAGAAGATCAAATCCACACCATCATCTAGTAACTCATCCAAACCTTCACGCGCATATTGCACCATGGCAGGATCAGATAAAGTCAGTGCAATTTTAACCTGATTGGCTTTGGCAATTTCACGCGCTTGTTTTACCGCAGCACGTGCAGTATCACTAGTAGATAAATAACCTTCGATATAAAGCCATTTTGCTGTTTTAAGTGGCTCAAAATCAATTTGTGTAGCAGAAAGTTCTGCGGTAATGCCCAAGTAAGTGTGCATGGTACGTTCAGAGTCATCACTCACAAGTACCATACAAGTCCCTGTAACGCCTTCACTGACCGATTTGGTTGTGGTGTGAATACCTGCTTCATTTAAGCCTTTGAGGTAAATATCACCCAATTCATCGTTACCAACACGGCAGGCATAGAAGGCTTGACCACCTAAAGCACTAAATGCAACGGTGGTATTTGCGGCAGAACCACCCGAAGCTTGGCCTTTATGTCTTTGTGTTTTAATTAAGTTGTTGTATAAATTTGCTTGTGTTTCACCATCGGTTAATTGCATAGTACCTTTTTGCAAGCTATGTTGAATGAGAAAGTCATCCGAGACTTGAAATTCTTGGTCAATTAATGCATTACCAATTGCAAAAAGGTCAACAGTTGCCATGTCTTTAAATCACAGTCAAAATTAAAAACGCTAAGTTTACACCAATGCTCAGGATTGCTGTAGTTTCATGAATAAAATTCAGCTGAATGAATGTTATTGATGAAAAATAGGGGTTTAGCAGAGTTATCAGGAAGGTTAGATGAACATCGAAATTAAAGAAGCACAAGAGTTACCAACGCAAATTCAGACTTTGGCCAAACATGCTGCTCAAGAAGGCTTTGATTTTGTCCATCGTTTAATTGAAGAATGGGAAAGTGGTAAAAACCGCTTTAATCAGCCTGGTGAGTTTTTATTGTTTGTTTACGATGGTGATCAATTGGTTGCATGTGGTGGCTTAAACCAGCAATGGAATGAGCAAGATATTGAAAGTCGTATTGGACGTGTACGTCGTTTTTATGTTTTGCCAAATTATCGTAAACATGGCGTAGGTAAACAGCTCTTGCAACATTTAGAGAAAAAAGCACGTGCTAATTTTTCGGCGTTGTGTTTAAACACTGATACCAAATCGGCAGCGCATTTTTATCAAAAACAGAATTATGTGTATGTCGAAAATCATCCAAACTATAGTTATTTTAAATACCTGATCTAGTTTTGCTCATGCTACAGCCAGTGCAGCGCAGCATTTTGTTGATACTTTGCAAATTTCAATCAATTTAGTCGGGTTTTCAACGTGAATTATCTAAAGAACTAAAGCTATAATGGCTTTAGTTTTTTATTTGCTTATTTTTAGGAGATCACATGACTGTAGATGTCACTGAAACCATTTCCCAGACTGTACATCCTGCGTTTCAGTTGGTACGTCAACACCATGTTGAAGCCTTAGACATTTTAGTGTCTGAATATAAACATAAAGTTACAGGTGCGGTGCATTATCACTTAGCGACAGAACATGATGAAAATGTATTTTTAGTCGCATTTCGCACTCAGCCGATGGACTCCAAAGGTGAGGCACATATTTTAGAACATACTGCGTTGTGTGGTTCTGAAAAATTCCCTGTCCGTGACCCGTTCTTTTTAATGATTCGTCGTTCATTGAATACTTTTATGAACGCATTTACCGCGGCAGATTGGACGGCTTATCCATTTGCAACACAAAACAAAAAAGATTTCCAAAACCTGCTTGCGGTATATATGGATGCGGCTTTTGCAGCCAATTTAAATCCTCTCGATTTTGCTCAGGAAGGTATTCGTATTGAGTTGGAAAATGGTGAGCCTGTTTATAAAGGCGTGGTATTTAATGAAATGAAAGGTGCGATGAGTTCGCCATCCGATCAGCTTTATCACCAATTGGCTTATCATTTATTCCCTGAAACAACTTACCACTACAATTCAGGTGGCGACCCGAAAGATATTCCAGATTTAACCTATCAAGAATTGGTAGATTTTTATAAGTCACATTATCACCCAAGTAATGCGGTATTTATGACTTTTGGCAATACGCCTGCATACGATTTACAAGAACAGTTTGAACAGTTGGCTTTGGCGAAATTTGAACAGGGCGAAACGTTGTATTCGAAGCCTGAGCGTCGTTTAGCTGCGCCAGTGGCAGTGACTGAAAGTTATGCAGTCGATGCAGAAGAACTCAAAGATAAAACTTATCATGTTTTGGCGTGGTTATTGCCTGAAGCGAGCGATATTAAATTACGCTTAGGTATGCGTTTGGTTGAAGGTGTTTTACTTGAAAATTCTGCATCACCACTGCGTCATTATTTGGAAACTTGGGCGCATGCACAATCTACAGGGCCATTGACGGGCGTGGATGATTCCAACTTTGAAATGACGTTCTTCTGTGGTGTGCAAGGTTCTAACCCTGAACATGCAGCAGAATTTCAGGCGGGCGTTTTAAAAGTTTTACAAGACGTGGCTGCACAGCCTGTGGATACGGCATTGGTCGATGCAATTTTGCATCAAATTGAATTGCATCAGCGTGAAATTAATGGCGATGGTATGCCATACGGGTTGAGCTTGATTTTAAATGGTTTAAGCAGTGCAATTCACCACAATGACCCAATTCAGGTGTGGGATGTAGATACTGCGATTGAGCAAGTCAAAGAAGAACTTAAAGACCCAATGTGGTTATCACGGCTAATTCAGACGCATTTAATTGATAACCCGCACCGTGTTCAAATGACTTTGGTTCCAGATGCAGAAAAATCGGCCAAAGATGCTGCACTTGAAAAAGCACGTCTGGCTGAGATAGGCGCACAACTCACAGATGAGCAAAAAGCAGAAATCGTCGCGCAAACGGAAGCTTTAAAAGTCCGTCAAGATACGCCAGATGATTTGAATTTATTGCCAAAAGTTGGTTTGGAAGATGTGCCTGCAGCTTTGCATATTGTGCAGGGTGAGTTGCGTGAAATTATCAGTAACCGCATTGATTATCCTTTAAATTTATATCATGCAGGAACCAATGGAATTTACTATCAGCAAGTATTGATTCAAATTCCTGATGAAATTGTTCAATCGCCATATTTTAATTTGCTGTCTATTTTGATGGGCGAAGTGGGTGCAGGTGAATATGGCTATTTAGAATTGCAACAGCTACAAACCGCAGTTAGCGGTGGTTTGGGCATGGGTGCATCTTTACGTTCTAAAGTCGATGACAAAAATCAGATCAGTGCATGGCTCACATTAACCACTAAGTCTTTGGTGAATAATCTTGAAGCCATCCGCTTGCTGAAACTGGCATTTGAGCAATTACGTTTTGATGAAAAAGACCGTATTATCGAGCTATTACAACAACGTAAAACCCGTTGGCAGTCACGTTTGTCGGGTTCGGGGCACAGTTATGCCATGCAAATTGCAGGGCGTCATCACAGTGCTTTGGCGCAGCGTGATTACAACAACACAGGTTTGGGCGCATTAAATTGGTTGGCTGACTTGGTTGCTAAAATTGAAAAAGATACAGCGGAGTACGAGAAACTGATTGCTGAATTGCAATTGATTCACCATAAATTACTGCAAGCACCTAAACAATTTTTGTTGGTATGTGAAGAACATCAATCTGACCGTTTGGTCGAAGAAGTTCAAGAAGTTTGGGATAAACTTACTGTTGCAGAAAATCCTGCTGCTTTAACTCAAGTTCCTGTAGATGATTCAGCGCAAGATCAAGCATGGTTGATTCAAGCCAATGTGCAATTCTGTGCAGCAGCGTATCCTGCGGTGGAAGTGTCGCATCCTGATGCTGCACCTTTGATGGTATTGGCTGCATATTTGCGCAATGGTTTCTTACACAGCGCAATCCGTGAAAAAGGCGGCGCTTACGGTGGCGGTGCAAGCTACGATGGCAATGCATGTTCATTCCGTTTCTATAGTTATCGTGACCCACGCTTGGCAGAAACTTTTGCAGACTTTGAAGCGAGTATTGATTGGTTATTTAATGCAGAGCAGTTGCCGCATCAACTTGAAGAAGCGATTTTAGGTTTGATTGCCAGCATGGATAAACCGGGTTCACCTGCAGGTGAAGCGATTACTGCATGTTATGCATTATTGCACGCGCGTACACCCTCATTCCGCACGGTATTGCGTGAGCGTTTATTGGCAGTGACTTTAGATGATTTAAAACGTGTTGCTGAGCAATATTTGCGTCAGCAGCAAGCATCTAAAGCCGTAGTCGCACCTGTGTCAAAACGTGAAGCATTGCTCGAACTTGGTTTTGAAATTAAACAAGTGAACTGATACGTGAAATAACAACGAAAACTTAGGGGGATTTATGAGCGCGTTCAAACTGTTTGAACGCACAGGACTGTCGCTGAGTGTTGCCGCACTCAGCACTGTGTTTGTGGCGAAAACCTATGCACAAGACCCAGCTAGCTTAGTTGCACCTGCAACACCTGAAGCCTGTGTGGCTTTAGAGTCAAATGCTGATCGTTTGGTGTGTTACGATGCTCTGTTTAAAATTCCTGAAGCAGAAAAAACAGCGCTGATTAGCGAACGTCAAGCCGCTCAGGCACTTGCTCCTGCACCTGAAACTGTGAAAGAAAAAATTGCAGTGGGTGTGAGTAATTTATTTTCATTTGATGTACCAAAGCTTGATCCGAATGTATCTTTACTGGATAAGCGCTGGGAGCTTTCACCCGATAGCAAATTAGGCACATGGAATTTACGTGCTTATCAACCTGTGTATTTGATGCCTACTTTTTGGACGTCCGATAAAAATGAACGTCCACAAAGCTTGAATGAGCAAAATACCGTTCCCGTGGGTAAGGAGCAAAACCTGACCTCAATGGAAACCAAATTTCAGCTGTCTTTAAAAACCAAAGCGGTAGAAAATCTGTTGGGTGATAACGGTGATGTGTGGCTAGGTTATACCCAGTCATCACGTTGGCAGGTTTATAATGGTGATGAGTCACGTCCATTTCGTGAAACCAATTATGAGCCTGAAGCCAGTTTGATGTTCCGCACCAACTATACACTTATGGGGCTGCATGGTCGTTTATTGGGTGTGACGTTGAACCATCAATCCAATGGTCGTTCTGATCCATTATCACGCAGTTGGAATCGGGTGATTTTTAATTTAGGTTTTGAAAAAGACAATTTTGCCTTGATGTTACGTCCGTGGTATCGCATTGAAGAAGACCGCAGCGATGACAATAACCCTGAAATTAAAAATTATATCGGGCGTGGCGATATGTTGGCATTTTATCGCTGGAAAGAGCATGACTTTTCTTTGATGCTTCGTCATAGCTTAAAAGGCGGTGATGACGCGCACGGTGCAGCACAGTTTGACTGGGTTTTCCCAATCAGTGGAAAATTACGCGGTCATTTCCAGTTGTTTGATGGTTATGGCGAAAGCCTGATTGATTATAACCACCGCGCCACCTATGTTGGTTTGGGTGTGTCTTTAATGAATTGGTTTTAAGTAGATTAAGATTGATTTCTCATTATTGCTCGCTGAATATAAAACGCCAATCTTGAAGATTGGCGTTTGTTTTTGAAGTCGGATCGTATCCAGCTTTTATCCAACTTGAATATCTGCGGTTGGATGTTTAAGTCGGCTTTTTTGTGGTGTGGCGATTAAATAAGCCAAAGTCAGCGGCCCTAAACGACCTGCAAACATCAACAACATTAAAATAATTAAGCTGGCAGGTTGTAATTCACCTGTAACACCACGGGATAAACCCACCGTGCACGCTGCAGATACAGCCTCAAACAACAGGTCTAAAAAATTCAGTTTCGGTTCAAGGGCAAGTAAGCTAAACAAACCGAGGCAAATTAACATACCTGTGATGCTGATCACCGCCAAAGCTTTAAAGGTGGTACGTTCAGGTACAGCATGATTAAACACACGCACCTCATCTGAACGTCTTAAAAAACTGATCACACTTAAAATGACAATAATAAATGTGCCAACTTTAATACCGCCTGCGGTACTGAGCGAACCACCACCAATAAACATCAGAAGCATGGTGAGCAAGGTCGAGCTATTTTGCATACTTGCGACATCTAGACTATTAAAGCCTGATGAGCGAGGAACGGTAGCGTGAAACCATGCATTGAGGGCTTGATCGCCAATACTCATGGCTGCAAGGGTATGTGGATTATTGGCTTCAATCGCCCAAATCAGCAGAAAGGCCACAAAGTTTAAACCAGCAATGGTCGATAAAATCAGCTTGCTATTGGGTGAGAGTTTTTTCCAGCGTTTGGCACGTTTAATATCCATGAGTACCACAAAACCAATACCGCCAATGATATACAGCATACTAATAGTTAAGGTAATCAGGTATTGATCTGCAAAACTCATTAAGCTATTGGGAAATAATGAAAATCCACCATTGTTAAAGGCTGAAACACTATAGAAAGCCGCATAGAAAAATGCATCGCTAAATGGATAATCCTGCATCCATGCCAAGGTTAAAATAACCGTGCCAATCCCTTCAAAAAACAATGAGTAGAGCAACACGCTTTTAATGGTCATCGACACTTTAGACAGGTTGGTTTGCCCAATGGTGTCTTGCGCCATGATTTGTTGTTTTAAACCAATTTTGGATGACAAACTTAAAACCGCTAAAATCGCAAAAGTCATAAAACCTAAGCCACCACATTGTAACAACAACATAATGACCATTTGCCCAAATACGGTATAAGCATCGCCAATATTCACTACAGACAATCCAGTGATCGTCACTGCAGATGTAGCAGTAAATAAGGCATTAATCCAACTCATCTCGCCATGATGGGAAATGGGCAGTTTCAGCAAGATTGTGCCAATGCTAATAAAGCTTAAAAAGCCCAGTGCCAAAAGACTGGGTGGGCTTAAATTGACAGTTTTGATTGGTTGTTTCGCTGTTTTTTTCATTCTGACTTAAATTGTTTAGATAAGCGTTTTAATGGTTCAAGTTGTCCTTCAACCACCAAAATATCATCTGTTTGTAGCATTAAATTGGATTCAAGCGTATAGAAAATCGTTTCGGCACGTTTAAACAGTAAAAGTTTAACTTCGGGTGCATGTGACATCAGACTATGAATGCGCGTGCCATGCAAGTTGTCTTTAATTTTTACTTTTACAATATAGTGGTTGTCGTTTAGGCTCATATAACGACTCACCATCGGATAACTCAGCGATTGCGCGATGCGAACGCCCATATCTTCTTCAGGGTGAATAATTTTACTTACGCCCAAGTGGGTCAAAATCATGGTGTGCGCTTTACTTTTGGCTTTAACGTAAATTTTAGAAATACCCAAATTCTTTAAATTTAAGACACACAAAATACTGGCTTCAATATCTTCACCAATGGCGACCACCACTGCATCACAATTTTGAATATTCAGTTCTTCCAAAACGTGTTCATCGGTTGCATCGGCAATCACCGCATGGGTAATTTGATCGGCAATGTTTTCTACAAACTTTTTATTGCTATCAATCCCAATGACATCATGGTTGAGTTTGACCAATTGTGTCGCCACAGTTGCACCAAAGCTACCTAAACCAATGACAGCAAATTGTGCCATAGCATCATCCTGAAAAATTATATTATTCTTCCAATATTCTAAAATATTTTAGGGCTCTATACTGTAGCAATATGACTAAAAAACCGCTGAAATCAGCGGTTTTTTGCACTTATTGAGATGTGTGATCGGTTATTTTAAGAAACGCTGATAACCCAAGTTATTAGTAATCTCTTGGTATGGATAAGTGATCTTTTCCAAAGTTTCAATTAAACCATCTGGGTTCTGTTTGGCATCCGAAGCTTCTAAACCGACCAATACACGACCTTCCGCTGCACCGTGGTTACGGTAATGGAACAGGGTGATGTTATGGGTTGGGCCTAAGCGCTCCAAGAAAGTCAGTAATGCACCCGGACGCTCTGGAAATTCCACACGGAATAGACGTTCATTTTCAATATCGGCATGACCACCGACCAAATAACGAATGTGTAGTTTTGCTACTTCATCATCCGACAAATCATCAACATCGTACTGGGTTTTGAGTAACTCATAAATGTCGTGGCGTTCTTTTTCACCAGATTTTAAGCTGATGCCGACAAAGACTTGTGCAGCAGTAGCATCGCTGGCGCGGTAGTTAAACTCGGTGATATTACGACCTTGCAGCGCACGGCAGAAGTTAAGGAACGCACCTTTTTCTTCTGGAATGGTCACGGCAAAAATTGCTTCTTTATGTTCACCGAGTTCAGTACGTTCCGCAATATAGCGTAAACGGTCAAAGTTCATGTTTGCGCCACAGACAATTGACACAATATTTTTATTTTGCAATTGGTGTTGCTCGACATATTTTTTGATGCCTGCCAAAGCCATTGCACCTGAAGGTTCTACAATGCTGCGGTTTTCATCAAAGGTGTCTTTAATTGCCGCACAGATTTCATCGGTATTCACCAAAACTACATCGCGCTCAACAATTGGGCCTGATTGATCTGATTTTTGTAGTTGTAAAACTTCAAACGGTTTCTCACCAATTTGTGCGACAGCAGTACCATCGGCAAATAAACCCACTTGCGGCAAAATAACCCGTTCATTGGCTTCAAAAGCCGCTTTTAAGCAAGCCGATTCATCATATTCTACAGGAATGACTTTGACATGCGGTGCGACATCGCCCAAGTAGGCTGCAACACCTGCAATTAAACCGCCACCACCAACAGCAACGAAAACATATTCGACATCGCGCCATTGACGCAAAATTTCGTTGGCAATCGTACCTTGACCTGCCATGACCAATTCATCGTCATACGGTGGAATAAAAGTCATGCCTTCATCTTGGGCACGTTGAATTGCATATTTGTTGGCAACATCAAATGAGTCACCATGTAATACCACTTCGCCACCCAAGCGTTTTACCGCTTGTACTTTAATATCTGGCGTGGTTTTAGGCATAACGATAATGGCGCGAATGCCCAGTTTTTGCCCAGACAATGCTACACCTTGCGCATGGTTGCCTGCAGAGGCAGTAATTACACCACGTTCAAGTTGGTCTTTGGGTAATTGGCTAATACGGTTATACGCACCACGCAATTTAAAAGAGAATACAGGTTGTAAGTCTTCACGTTTAAAGCGAATGTTATTGTTCAGTTTTTCACTAATTCGTGGCGCTGCGTCGAGTGGGGTTTCGATTGCAACATCGTAGACCGTTGCTTGTAAAATTTGTCGAACCAAACGAGACAGCATGTTAATCTTCCATCTAACAGTTTAAAATAGGGGGTTATTGTAACAAACCCCTGCACATTTGCGCTGTAAAATCGGCAACAAATGTCAAAAATAGTTGAGTGAAGTCATGAGTCTGTATGCTACCCAAGATGAAAAGAAGCAAGCGGCTGCCAAAGCAGCATTAAAACATTTGCCTAAAGGCGGGATTTTGGGGGTAGGTACAGGCAGTACAGTCAATTTCCTGATTGATTTATTGCCTGAATTACAATTAGAAGCAGCTGTGGCAAGTTCTGAAGCGACTGCGGAGCGCTTAAAGAAACTTGGTATTGAAGTGGTCGATATGAACTCTGTGGGCAGTTTAGATGCTTATGTTGATGGTGCAGATGAAATTGACCGTCACATGCACATGATTAAAGGCGGCGGCGCAGCGTTGACCCGTGAAAAAATTGTGGCTTCTATTGCACGTAAGTTCATCTGTATTGTCGATGATTCAAAATGGGTAGAGCAGTTAGGACGTGAGTTTGCATTGCCAATCGAGGTCATTCCAATGGCTCGTTCTGCGGTAGCACGTAAAATTGTGGCTTTAGGTGGCGATCCTGCTTACCGTGAAGGTGTGGTAACTGATAACGGTAACGTGATTTTAGATATTTATAATTTAAATATTTTAAATGCGTTGGAATTAGAAAAAACCTTGAATGATATTCCGGGTGTTGTGACCAATGGTATTTTTGCCATCAATAAAGCAGATATTGCAATTGTAGCGACCAATAACGGCATTGAAGAACGTACTGCGGTTTAATTCGTCTCCCAAGTCCCTTGTTTTTAATGGGGGGCTTTTCTTCCTCCTTTATTAAAGGAGGGGTCGGGGAGGATTTAATAAAAGAACAACAATGACATTATCCGACTTACCTGAAATTCAAATCACACCACATGCAAAAGCAACACGTTTACGTTTGCGTGTCGAGCCGCATCAAATTCGCTTAACTGTACCGAAATATTGTACTCAGCGACAAATTCAGGATTTTTTGCAGCAATCTGAACAGTGGATGATTGAAACTTGGCATAAACAGCAGGCGCAGCAAGGACTTGTTCGGCGTGAATTGCCAAATCAGTTATCACTTTTTAATTTGGCTAAGCCTTTAAATATTCATTATCAAACACAAAAACACAGTTTTATTTTAGATTTAAAACAGCATTGCCTATGGGTTAGTGACCGCCAACCTGCGGCATATTTAAAAGCCTTTGTTATTGCTTATGCCAAACAAATGTTGCCGATATATTTGCAAACAGTCAGTCATGAAATTGCTTTGCCATTTAAACAGTGCGCAATTCGTCAACCGAAAACCCGTTGGGGCAGTTGCAGTACGCAACAGCATATTATGCTCAATAGCGCCTTGGTGTTGTTTCCTGAACAAATTGTGCGATATGTTGCTGTGCATGAGTTGGCGCATACACGACATTTTGATCATAGTCCTGCATTTTGGGTTGAAGTACAACGGCATGATGCGCACTATTTGCAGCATCGCAAGCAGTTAAAAACAACGTCTTTGCCTTGGTGGTGGTATCAATAAAAAAGCCAACACCCACATGATAAGACTACAATGCAAAGGTGTTGCACGTATTGACTACAATCCAAATCATCTTTTATAAAATCAACAGAATAAAGAAAAGCCCCAAAACCCTAGTAAAACAGTTCAGAAAACCAAAACTTCCTGTCATACTATAGCGTTAGCTTAAACATGCTTTTGAATTGAGGTAATGCACGTGATTTCAGTTGGTATTGTCGGTGGTACAGGTTATACAGGCGTTGAATTATTGCGTCTTTTGCTACGACACCCAAATGTGAAAGTAAATGTACTGACTTCACGTACAGAAGCGGGTCGCCGTGTAGATGATATGTTCCCAAGCCTGCGTGGACACACAGACCTGTGCTACTCAGATTTAAACATCGAAGAATTAAAACAGTGTGATGTGGTGTTCTTTGCTACACCGCACGGCGTTGCAATGCAACATGCTGCGGAGCTTGTTGCAGCCAACACCAAAGTGGTCGATTTAGCAGCAGACTTCCGTTTGCAAGATTTAGCACAGTTTGAAAAATGGTATGGCATGCAACATGCTTGCCCAGACATTTTAAAAGATTCAGTTTATGGCTTGTCTGAACTCAACCGGGAACAAATTAAACAAGCACAGGTGATTGGTAACCCAGGGTGTTATCCAACCACAGTGCAACTTGGTTTAGCGCCATTATTTAAACAAGCTGAAGCTTTAGTGAAACCTGAAAGTATTATTATTGATGCAAAATCGGGTGTATCTGGTGCAGGGCGTAAAGCCAGTTTGGGCATGATTTACTCTGAAAATGCCGACAACTTTAAGGCTTATGGCGTTGCGGGGCATCGTCATCATCCAGAAATTGTAGAAGCATTGGAAAATATTTCGGGTCAAAAAGATGTGTTTAATCACATTGTGTTTGTACCGCATTTAGTACCTATGATTCGCGGTATGCTCAGCACCATTTATGTAGATTTAACTGATGCAGGTGATGCAGCAGATTTACAAAGCCTGTATGAGCAGTTTTATGCCAATGAACAGTTTGTAGATGTCATGCCAGCCAACAGTTCACCAGAAACACGCTCAGTACGTGGCGCTAACCAGTTGCGTATCGCATTGTATAAGCCACAACCGAAAAAATTAGTACTTTTGGTGGCACAAGATAACTTGGTGAAAGGTGCAGCAGGGCAAGCAGTACAAAATATGAACCTCATGTTTGGTTTTGCAGAACATGCAGGACTTGAGGTGATTGGTTTATTACCATAAGAACACGTTTTTCAACTTCACACACATTTAGATTTCGATTTAAATGTGTGCTTTGAATGAATCAAAACAAGAGACGACGATGCATAACACCGATACAGAAACCACGTCACAGTCGAATTCAAGCATGACACCCTCATCTACACCGCCAGAAAAAAAGCCATTTCTTGAAAGCAATGCGCCTTTGGCAATTGGTGCTGCCATTTTAATTTTAGGTAGTGGCTTTTTGGGCTATTCAGTCGGGCATCGTCAGGGCTTAACTGTGGTTGGTTACGATGCCGATGCAGAACAACTGGTTGAAGTGGTGCAAGAACAAAAAACGCGTTTGGAAAGTCTGAATAAGAGCTTAAATGCTGCGGTTCAAGAACGCGATGTTGCGGTCAGTAACTCCAATGATTTGTATCAAGCTTTCACTCAAGCAACTGAAGATAAGCAACGTACTGAAGGCATGAGTGCGATTTATCGTGAAGTTTTGCGTCAACGTGGTGGTTTAAGCCTGACCGTGCAAAATCTTGGGGTGAAACCATTACCAGACAATGCTTATGAATATCAGGTCGATTTGGTACAAGTGAGTCCAAACAAGCGACGTGCAAGTGGTACGGTAGAACTGCGTTTAATTCAAGGCACAGAAGTGCTGGTTGTTCCGATGGAAGACAGCAATTTTAATTTTGATAATTATGAGCGTTTAACAGGGCGCTGGAGCATGCCTAAAGGCTTTAATCCAGACTTTATTGAAGTCCGTTTAAATGGCGCAACTCCTGTGATTAAACGCTTCAGTTGGAGCAAAGGCAAAGCCGTGGAGGCAGATTCTGCCTTTATTTCTGAAATTCCACAAGCAGAAGCTAGCGCTCAATAATGTGTGATATGTAAAACTTATGCGAACCCAAAAAAGATCCATCTGTTTAAATGAAATTAAAACCACTTTTCATCAATCTGGCTATGTCGATTGGCATTTAACCCCGCGTTTAAGTGTGGATGATGCAGGACATGAAGATGATGGTGATATTGCGGTACAAACTGCGCCGCCACAATTAAAACGCCCACCTTTATATGTTGTCGTTTTAATGAACGATGATTACACCCCAATGGACTTTGTAATTGAAATTTTACAACAATACTTTGCAATGAATCTTGACCAAGCGACTCAAGTAATGCTAACTGTACACTATGAAGGAAAAGGTGTCGCAGGGGTCTATCCGCGGGATATTGCGGAAACGAAAGCGAACCAAGTCAATAATTACGCTCGATCACAAGGTCATCCATTACTTTGTCAGATTGAGCCTAAAGATTAAGGGGGTTACATGCTCAGTCGTCAATTAGAAGTATCACTACGTTTGGCTGTTAGCATGGCTCGTCAAAAGAGACACGAGTTTCTAACGGTTGAACATTTATTATTGGCTTTATTAGACAATGATTCGGCAGTCAACGCACTCAAGGCGTGTGGTGCAGATGTTATTGTGCTGCGTAAAGAACTCGAAGAATATGTAGAACAACATACCCCTAAACTTGCTGAAAATAACGATCAGGCGCCGCACCCGACCGAAAGTTTTGACCGCATTTTGCAGCGTGGTATTTTCCATGTGCAATCTAGCGGTGGTGACCGTACGGTTGAAGGCGCAGATATTTTAGTGGCAATGTACTCTGAACGTGATTCATTTGCCGTGTATCTACTCAAGCGTCATCAAATTAACCGTTTGACCTTAACGCAATACCTATCACACGGGACCCGTAAAGATGAAACACAAGCTGAAGAAGAAATTGAAGAGTTAGATGGTGAAAGTTCAAGCTCTGCCAATGCAGGCCCGCTTGAGCTTTACACGCTGAATTTAAATACCGAAGCTCAAAAGGGTAAAACCGATCCGTTAATTGGGCGTGAAAAAGAAATTGAGCGTGCTGCACAAATTCTATGCCGTCGTCGTAAGAACAACCCATTGTTGGTGGGTGATCCAGGCGTGGGTAAAACCTCTATTGCCGAAGGTCTGGCGTGGCTGATTGTGAATGGTAAAGCGCCAAAACCACTCGAAAATGCCGAAGTATATAGTTTGGATATCGGTGCGTTGGTAGCGGGTACAAAATACCGTGGTGACTTTGAAAAGCGTTTAAAACAACTGTTAAATGCTTTGAAAAAGAAACCTGATGCCATTTTATTTATTGATGAAATCCACATGATTATTGGTGCAGGCTCAAGCATGGGCAGCACTATGGATGCATCAAATTTAATTAAACCTGCATTGGCAAATGGTACGTTGCGTTGCATTGGCTCGACCACTTTCCAAGAATATCGTCAGGTATTTGAAAAAGACCATGCACTTTCACGCCGTTTCCAAAAAATTGATGTGAATGAGCCTTCAATTTCAGAAACGATTGATATTTTACGTGGTTTAAAATCGAAATTTGAAGAATTTCACCATGTTAAATATGATGATAAAGCATTGGTGTCTGCGGTAGAGTTATCGGCCAAATTTATCAATGACCGTTTCTTGCCAGACAAAGCCATTGATGTGATTGATGAAGCAGGTGCGCAGCGCCGTTTAAGAGCTGAGCAAGATGATACTTTAATCACAGTAGAAAACATTGAAGATATCGTCTCTAAAATTGCACGTATTCCACCTAAAACCGTATCGAAAGATGACAAGACTGTACTTGAACATCTTGAGCGTGATTTAAAACGTGTGGTCTTTGGTCAAGATGAAGCTATTGAAGCGTTAGCATCAGCAATTAAACTGTCACGTGCTGGTTTAAAAACACCAGACAAACCAGTGGGTAGTTTTGTATTTGCTGGCCCGACAGGCGTTGGTAAAACCGAAGTTACCAAGCAGTTGGCAAAACTGTTGGGTGTGGAATTGGTTCGCTTTGATATGTCTGAGTACATGGAGCGCCATGCCGTTTCACGTTTAATTGGTGCACCTCCAGGCTATGTCGGTTTTGATCAGGGTGGCTTACTCACCGATGCGATTCATAAAAATCCGCATTGTGTGTTGTTGTTGGATGAAATTGAAAAAGCGCATCCTGATGTATTTAACCTATTGCTGCAAATTATGGATCATGGTTCATTGACCGATAATAATGGTCGTAAATCAGACTTCCGTAATGTGATTTTGGTTCTTACCACTAATATTGGTGCGGAAAGTATTTCCCGCGTGAGCATTGGTTTCATGGATCAAGACAACAGTAATGACAACCAAGAAGCGATGAAAAAAGCCTTCTCACCTGAGTTCCGTAACCGTTTGGATGGGGTCATTCAATTTAAAGCTTTACCTACTACAGTAATTGAAAATGTAGTGGATAAATTCTTGACTGAATTACAAGCGCAGTTGGATGATAAAAAAGTCATTCTTGAGGTTGATCAAGATGCGCGTGAATGGATGGCTGAGCATGGATATGATCGCTTAATGGGCGCACGTCCAATGCAACGTCTGATTCAGGAACACTTGAAAAAGCCATTGGCAGAAATGATTCTGTTTGGTGAACTTGCAGAACAGGGCGGTAATGTGGCTGTTTCTGTGAAGAAAGAGAACGGTAAGGCAGTCGGTTTGAAACTTGAAGTCTTTGAAGATCAAACGGCCGAACCAGCCTAATCAATCCTTATTTGAATTTTGAAAATAACCCATGTTGAACATGGGTTATTTTTTATGAATTCGCAGATGCGTGAACTTGAATCGTTACTGCTAAAAGAGAGACCACACAGGATTTATGGATTTTCAGATCACTAAAATTGCCAGCACAACGTTCTTGTTTTTTGTTACGGCAGTTATGGAAATATTAGGCTGTTATTTTCCTTATTTGATTTTAAATCAGGGGAAATCACAGTGGTTATGGCTGCCAACAATTTTAGCCTTAGCGGCTTTTGTGTGGTTATTGACTCTACATCCTGCGGCATCGGGGCGAATTTATGCGGCTTATGGTGGTATTTATATTTGTACAGCCTTGATTTGGTTAAAGTATGTAGATCAAGTCAATTTAACACGTTGGGATATGTTCGGTGGAATGATAGTAGTTTTAGGCGCATTGATCATTATTTTACAACCGCAAGGTTTAATACGTTAACTCTCAACTGTTTATTGAGTATTCAACCTATTAAACCTGTAATGAGGATGTGATGCTTAACTTAAGAGCACTTTAATTTAATCTGCTTTAAATTTACATTCACTATTCGACAATTGCACATTAAATTGTGTTTTCTCCGCACTGAGTTGTAAATTCAACACATACGGATTTACACGCTGAAATTGATGCTCAAACATTGAATCACAGTTGTGAATCAAATTTTGCTTAATCATATTTTTAACATTGTTGTAGCCCGTGCTTTCTACAAACTGAGTAAAATCGGGTGAAATAATCATGCCGCGAATGTTAATTTGCTTGTCTGTAGTTGTACTTTGTTCAATCACGGTATTTTGATCGACTTGATACGGCATAGTGCGGGAATCTTCATCGCTGATTACATCTAAAATTTCATTTAAAGCTGCTACATTTTTAATTTTGTAGTCAGCCGTTAAAATATCGTGCTGAACCAAATATTGGTCTAATTCGCTAGGTTTAGCATAGGCTGTGCTATGAGCAAGCATTGCAGCTGCGCAAAGTGTTATTGTCGCAAGTGTTTTATACATCATATTATTCATCTAGGCTCTTTTTGAAATTTTAGAAAATAACCGTCGTTTTAGATTATAACGAGCCAAATAAAAAACAGCACCATTTGGTGCTGTTTGTAACAAAACTCATCAAAGCGTACTCAATGCTTTGAAGTCGTTTAGTCTTTTTTGAGGCTTTCGTTCAATAAAAACTCAACCAATGCTTTTTGAGCATGCAAGCGGTTTTCGGCTTCATCCCAAACCACAGCGTTTTTATGATCGAGCATATTTTCAGAAATTTCTTCACCACGGTGCGCAGGTAAACAATGCATAAACAAGCAATCTGGATGTGCCAAGTCCATCAAGCGCTCATTGACTTGATAGTCTGCAAAGGCTTTTTCACGGATTTTTTGTTCTTCTTCCTGCCCCATACTCGCCCAAACATCGGTCACAATCAGGTCAGCATTGACTGCGGCATCTTCAGCAGAATCTACTAATTCTACGCAGTGTGCAAATTCAGACAGGAAACGTTGTTCAGGTTCATAGCCTTTAGGCGTTGCAATTTTTAAATTAAAGCCCCACATGTGCGCAGCTTCAATATAAGAGTTACACATGTTGTTGCCATCACCAATCCAAGCCACGGTTTTACCTTCAATTGAACCGCGATGCTCTAAGTAAGTTTGCATGTCTGCAAGTAACTGGCAAGGGTGGTGATCGTCAGTTAAAGCATTGATTACTGGAACTTTTGAATAAGATGCAAAACGCTCTACAATGTCATGTCCGAAAGTACGAATCATCACAATATCAAGCATGCTTGAAATGACACGTGCAGAATCTTCAATCGGTTCACCACGGCCTAACTGTGTGTCACGTGATGATAGGAAGATTGCGCTACCACCAAACTGACTCATACCTGCTTCAAACGATACACGAGTTCGGGTACTAGATTTTTCAAAAATCATTCCCAAGACTTTGCCCACAAAGGGTTGGAAAACTTCATTGTTATGCTGTTTACGCTTAAGCTCAATGGCGCGTTGCAAAATTTGATTCAGTTCTAAAGTCGATAAATCGCGTAATGTTAGAAAGTGACGTAGAGCCATTCGTTACTCCACAATAATTGCTGAATGAGAAAAACAACAATTAGTTGTTGGTTGGTTAAGTGAAAAAGGGAATCGGCTAATATACTATAGGATGAAGAAATTGCAAAAAAACTAGACTTTTTGATGGGCGTCTAGAAAGCGATCTACACAATAACTTACATAATTGATTGTTTCTTGTTCAGTTTCTTGTTTTGGAATGCCCATAATAATGCGCCATTCTAAATTTCTTAAAATTCCAAAATACAATTGTGCCGAATAAACAGGGTGTTCGCAGCGAATGAGCCCTTGTTGGCTGGCATGCTCTAGCACTTTGGCAATGCACAATTGCACGTGCAGAGGGCCACGCTCATGAATATGCAAGGCAATGTCGGGGTTGCGCTGACTTTGCTCTAAAACTAAACGCATAAAAGCTGCATTTTCAGGCGCTAGAATATGATGATAAAAATTCAGCAAGGTTTGAAGCAAATAACCACGTAAATTAGAATCTATTTGTTCAAAAGGGATGTGAATATCCTGAAAAAACTTGTCACGGCGATAATCACAAATCGCTTTAAACAAGCCTTCTTTATTGCCAAAGTATTTATAAATAGAAGCTTTAGAACCGCCAGCATGTTGCACAATATCATCTAAAGATACGGCATCGTAGCCACGTTCTAAAAACAGATCAGTTGCACTGACGAGCAGCGCCACACATCGCTCATGTCCACGCTTTGTAGGAGGGACATCTTTACCGAAAGGGGTTAAATGAGCGATATCTTGCATATTGGATAATATTTCAGCAAATGATCAAAGGGAGAGATTGTTATTATAGCAAATTTATGCACAGCGTGCTGTGTTGAAGTGTACGGGCAGCGTGCTTGAATTTAGAAAAAATAGAAATACACTCAAAATAAGCTAAATTTTGCTTATTTAGTATGCAAAAAAGCTATGTTTATTAAATTTAAATAATAAGCAATATCACGAAAATTTATTGTGCAATAAAATTTCGAATTATTTGACTAAAGTTTTAGAGCATAGATTCTAAAAAGTCATGGCGCAGCGTTGCATTCCCGATATACTCAAACCTCGAAAAATATAGTAAGAAAAGCGGAAAGGAAGATGATAGAACAAACATCTGCGGGCTTAAGATTCAGACAAGCTTTAGAAGTGGAAAAGCCATTACAAATTATCGGCACGGTAAATGCTTATGCTGCAATGATGGCAAAGCAGGTTGGCTATAAAGCCATTTATTTATCTGGCGCAGGTGTCGCCAATTACTCTTACGGTTTACCTGACTTGGGCATGACCAGTTTAGACAACGTCTTGGAAGATGTGCGTCGTATTACTGAGCGTGTAGATACTCCATTATTGGTGGATATTGATACAGGTTGGGGTGGTGCATTTAATATTGCCCGCAGTATTAAGCAAATGATTGCTGCAGGTGCTGCTGCAGTACACATTGAAGATCAGGTTGCACAAAAGCGTTGCGGACATCGTCCAAACAAAGAAATTGTAACTCAGCAAGAAATGGTCGATCGAATTAAAGCTGCGGTTGATGCAAAAACTGATTCAAACTTTGTAGTCATGGCACGTACAGATGCCTTGCAAAAAGAAGGTTTGCAAGCGGTGATTGACCGTGCTTGTGCATGTGTGGAAGCGGGTGCAGATGCAATTTTTGCTGAAGCGATGACAGACATTACCATGTATAAAACAGTATGTGATGCAGTTGGTGTACCAGTACTTGCAAACATTACTGAATTTGGTGATACCCCATACTACACCACAGAAGAATTGGCGGAGCAGGGTATTCGTATGGTGTTGTATCCACTTTCACCAACACGTGCCATGCAAAAAGCTGCCTTAGAAGTGATGCAATCTATTCGTAAAGATGGCACTCAAGTTAATGTCTTAGACAAAATGCAGCAACGTAAAGAATTATACGAATTCCTTGATTATCACACTTTTGAAAATACATTAGACAAGCTGTTCAAACAGGAGAATTAAAAAAATGGCTGAAGGAAAAGTACTCACAGGCGCAGGATTGCGTGGACAAGTGGCAGGTAAAACCTCACTCTCAACTGTTGGTAAAAGTGGCGCAGGCTTAACTTACCGTGGTTATGATGTGCAAGACTTGGCAGAAAACTGTCAGTTTGAAGAAGTTGCATACTTGATTTTCTTTGGTGAATTGCCGACTTCAGAGCAATTGGCTGCCTATAAAGCAAAATTGAAATCTTTACGTGCATTGCCTCAAGCACTCAAAGAAGTGCTTGAGCGTATTCCTGCAGATTCACACCCAATGGATGTGATGCGTACAGGTGTTTCAATGCTAGGTAACTTAGAAACCGAACAGTCATTTGAACAGCAACAAGATGTAGCAGACCGCATCTTGGCGACTTTGCCAGCTATTATTTGCTACTGGTATCGTTATAGCCACGATGGCGTGCGTATTGAAGAAAATACGGATGATGATTCAATTGGCGCACAATTCCTGCATTTATTACGTGGTGAAAAACCAAATGAATTGCATGAACAAGTCATGAATGTGTCATTAATTTTGTATGCAGAGCATGAGTTCAACGCATCAACATTTACAGCACGTGTTTGCGCATCAACTTTGTCTGACATGCATTCATGTATTACAGGCGCGATTGGTTCATTACGTGGCCCATTACACGGTGGCGCGAATGAAGCAGCGATGGAAATGATTGAAAATTGGACATCGCCAGAAGAAGCTGAACGTGAAATGCTAGGCAAGTTGGAACGTAAAGAAAAGATCATGGGCTTTGGTCATGCGATTTATAAAGACAATGATCCACGTAACGGCATCATCAAAATCTGGTCTGAGCGTTTAGCGCAAGATGTAGGTGATACAGTACTTTATCCTGTATCGGTGCGTTGTGAAGAAGTGATGTGGCGTGAGAAGAAATTATTCTGTAATGCTGACTTCTTCCATGCGTCTGCGTATCACTTTATGGGTATTGCGACCAAACTATTTACACCAATCTTTGTGATGAGCCGTGTAACAGGTTGGGCAGCACACGTGATGGAACAGCGTGCAGATAACCGTATTATCCGCCCAAGTGCAGATTATGCAGGCCCAGAATTGCGTAAAGTTGTACCAATTGCAGAGCGTTCGGCTGCTTAATTGGTTGTCTAAAAAGCTGTACCGTGCATGAACATCATGTGATGCAGCAGTTTAGGCTGAAGATAAGGTTTCATTGTTAAGCAATGGAACCTTATTTTTTTTGAGGTTTGGATGAGGGTAGTCAAAAATACAATGAGTAATTATTGAAGCGTTAGAGAATTAAAAAAGATCGGGCGTACGATAGCGCATTTTTAAATATTTGATCATAAAAGAAGGTTGTTGTATTTTGTTTCTTAGGGTTGTAAATGGTTGCATGATTGGCTAAAATTTATTCCATAATTAATATGAGGAAAAAGCAATGTCACATGTAGCAGTTAAAATAGACAGCGATATTGTTGAATCAGCAAAGATTTACGGGATGGCTGAAAGTAGAAGTGCAACTAAACAAATTGAGTACTGGGCTAAAATTGGAAAAATCGCACAAGACAATCCCGATTTAACTTTTCAAGATATAGCAGATTTGTTGCTTAGTATGGCGCATGTCAAAGCAGGGAATACAACACCATATAGCTTTGGTTGAGTTCAATGAATATACAACAAACTCCCTTATTTGAACGGACAGTGAAAAAACTAACCAAGCAGCAGAAAAAAGATGTTGATAATGCCGTAATAACCGTTTGGAATAATCCTGATATCGGAGAAGCTAAAGTGGGGGATTTAGCAGGAGTATTTGTTTATAAATTTAAAATGGACAAACAGCTTGTGCTACTGGCTTACTCTGTGAGTGATGACGAAATCATGACACTCTATCTTTTAAAATTGGGCAGTCATGAGAATTTTTATAGAGACTTAAAAAGATAGGTTTACTTCAGGGTGCAGTACAAGTGTTTGTATCTTGCATTAGATCAATCAGGTCTTGAGCGACTAACAGAGTGAGCTGTTCTAGTCGTTGTAATGGATTGCCATCTAAAAAATATTTGTACTGAAAAGTTTGCTGCTGATAATGAATGGCGATAAAAAATGTCCCTACAGGTTTTTCTGGTGTGGCACTGCCGCCTGGTTTCAGTAACCCTGTGCATGCCACAATAAAATCTGCATGTTGAAATAGTTTTTTGCCTTGAACTGCCATGGCTTGTGTGACTTCTGCGGATTCAGCGGTATAGGTGGCAATTAAGTCACTATTCACATGCAAAATCTCACGTTTAATGCTTGGGTCGTAACTGACTAATCCACCAAGTAAAATATTGGCACCGCTATTTTTATAAATAGAAAACTGACTACATAAGTAACCTGAGCTGGCACTTTCAATAAAAGCCACAGTCTGTTGGCGTTGTTCAAGTATGGCACAGCATTGTTTGAGCATGATAAATCTGCAAGTGAATAGAATAAGTTGCTCAAGTGTACTGAATTTTGTCGACTTGTGCGAAAAAACATCAAAAAGTGAAATGTTAAAATAAGAATGTTCACGATTTAACTGCCTATAAATACAGCAAAATTTACAATTATAGGTTTAATCGTGGCATGAACGGTGATACAAATAAAAGTAAAGCAAAAAGTAATAAAAAGGATGCTGTGATGAAAACAACGGTGAAATATATCGTTTTAAAAAGTTTGGACTATCAACTTGGTACATCATTATTTGAGGATGAAATTGATGCTGATGCACAATATTTTGACCAAATTCCAAGCATTATTGAATATCAAAACTTGCGCTTTAAAGTGGTGAGTAAAGAACAAAAGCGTTTACAGTTGATTGAGGAAAATGAAGAACATCAAACCATCATTGTCAGAGTTTTGGTGATTTAAAGTCATTTCAATCTAGATTAGTCAGAGCTTCAATATAACAGCAGAATGATTGAGCATCAGTGGAGCGTATCGAAGTTGGTGTTTTTTTAGTCACTGGATGCAAAAAATTGTATTTCACATCACAAGAAAAAATTGAAGAATTGATTAAAAATGCTAACTACGTCACGTATTTGTGTTGGTATTTTTGTAGATTAGCATTTTTCAAACGGGCTGTAATGGCTTAAATAAGCTTATGTTTTTTAGATCAATTTTTATTTTAACAGACTGATAATTGAGATAGAGAGAAAATTAATTAAAATATCTTAAAAATATAATCATGACAGATAGAACAAAATATAATTGAATTTTAACGTATTTTTTGAATGCGTGTTACATTTTGGTTTTTATTATATTGTTAAATAATAAAGTGTTTTTCTTAGATAAAATTAAAAAAAACAGTGTATTTTCTTTATTGGAATTGAGCATTTTTGTTATTGCTGTGTATAGTCCTTGCATCTCACAATAGTGAGGAAGTTTAAAGGGGCTAAATATAATGAATCATAATGCAATTATCATGATGACGCTGATCATTTTAGCTGTGGGATTTTCTCTAGGCATTTATGTGTATTTTGAACAAAAGAGAAAGCAAAATGAAGAAATTCAACTGATCATTACAGAAGCAAGACAGGGCCTAGTAGAGTTAGATCGGAAATAATAATCTAGGTGTAAATCGTATACTTCGATGCGGATCCAATGGGATATGTTAAAGGTGAAAAATAGACTTAAAAAAGTAATTTTATGCCACTGTTTGTCGGTCAGATGACGATAAAATAAATGAACGAAACATAGCTGTAGTTTCTTAGTTTTCCCACATTCCCATGTGGGATTTTTTTTGTCTAAAATTTAGACTAGCGCAGTATTTATTAAGATAAGTCATTATTTTTATGTACAAAAGTGACCTTTATTATAAAGATCAAAATAAGGTGCATATTCCTGCATAAACCTACCACCTATTCCTATTCGTTCCCTACCACTCATTCCTATTCCAAGTCGGCCACTTAGGGTTTATTCAGTAATAGAATTACAAGAAGAATGAACCTCATAAAAAGTATTCAAATGCCAATATTGCACAACAGCGCTACTTATATCATTTAGCGATGAACTGATTTACGATTACGTTCGATGATCGATTAAAAAATCGAACTTACACAAAATAATTTACAGGCTCTAAAATACGTTTAGTACTTTTAGCAGTATCAATAACAATACCACCACCTTTCTTCGCAACCGTTACCATCCCTGTACTAATCGCTGCTGAAAGACCATTGAGTGCTGTTGTCATCTCCTAATTTTGGTGGGTATTTAGCCTTATCGACTACAGCCCCTTAATTAATTACAGAGATGGATCCGGAAATTTGAACAACTCCTATAAGTGATACTCTGCTCCTCAAATGATGTTATAAACATCAATATATGGAGTATTTTATGGCACGTAGACCAAGAAGAAATCATTCAAACGACTTTAAGGCTAAGGTAGCACTTACTGCGATCAAAGCAGAAAAAACACTTGCTGAATTGAGTTCTGAGTTTGATGTTCATCAAAACCAAATTATTGACTGGAAAAATCAATTGATCTCAGCTTCCTCACAAGCTTTCGATCAATCAAAAGCTCCATCAGAACCTCCCATTGATCTTAAAAAGTTACATGCAAAAATCGGTGAGCAGGCATTAGAAATTGATTTTTTAGAAGGTGTGTTGAAGAAACTTGGCCGCTTCAACCACAAAAGTTAATCGATTACTCACTTCAGATTTCAGTATCTAAACAAGCTAAGTTACTGAAAGTCTCTCGTGGTTGTTATTATTATCGCCCAAAACCTGTTAGCTCATCAGATCTGAAGCTGATGCGATGTATTGATGAATTACATATGCAATATCCTTTTGCAGGCAGTCGTATGATGCGTGATTTGTTGAATCGTCAAGGGCATCATATAGGACGACGTCATACACGTACTTTAATGAAGAAAATGGGTATTCAGGCGTTATATTGCAAACCAAATTTAAGCCAGGCTAATCAAGCTCACCGAAAATATCCATATCTGCTCAAAGGATTGGCTATTCAGCGCAGTAATCAAGTGTGGTCTACTGATATAACGTATATCCCTATGGCAAAAGGCTTTGTTTATTTATGTGCTGTGATTGATTGGCATAGCCGCAAGGTACTTGCGCATAGGGTATCGATTAGTATGGAGGTGGATTTTTGTATTTCGGCTT
>NZ_VPEP01000120.1:0-1401 GCF_013417035.1 Acinetobacter sp. YH16053 | reverse complement strand
GCGTTTTTTAGCAACAGGAGGTGTTGCTGAATATATATCCATGTTCATGGATTAAGTCCCCACTTGTTTTTAGGTGGGGACTAAATTAAGGCTTATAGGATCGCTTGGTAAGGCTGTGTTAGCCGGATGCTTACGTTTATTTGGCCTAAATTTGATTCCATGCTGCATCAATTTTTTCTGTACTTTTTCAGCAAAAAATTCCCGCCCACGATCGGTCTGTATTCGCTGTATGGGAAAAGGCATTTCTTCAATTACGCAGTCTAAAAAGTCGAGCGTATTCGCCGCTGTTCGGCGTTTATATATCCTTAAAACGCGATATCGTGTGCAGTCATCGATAGATGTGTACTGATATAGCCCAGGACCCAATTTACAGGTATCCATTTGAATTCTATCGCCTGGTAATGGGCGTTCATAACGAATGAAATCTACTTTACGACGGAATTTTTTAATCGGTTTGACTTGATGGGTGGATAGTACTTTATGGATAGTCGCTAAGGACAACGAGACTCCGTGCAGCCTCATCAATTCTGTTTGCAAACGTCGAGCACCCAGATTTCTAGCCGAGCGCATTTCCAATATTAAGGCTTCTAGCTCAGCATTGATTTTAGTATTTGGAGATTTTAATGGGCGTTTACTCTGACTACTTAATCCATCAATACCTTGCTCAGAATATCGTTTCCACCACTTGCGTAATGTTGGTCTAGAAATGCCACATCTCCGACAGACTAGGCCAGCATCATTGGTCTCTTCAAATAATTTAACCCATACGAGTCTTTGTTGAATTTCTCTGTTCATAGACACCAATTATATTGAAATGATGTCTATGAATCACACAGTTCAATTCCCATTCACACGGGAATTACCTTGTACATTCAATGTACAATTTTAAATTACATAAAAAATAAAAATATATAAAACAATTATTTATAGTAAAGTTAAGTAGACGCCATCCCAATACAATTCAGAATCCAGTTTTCGTATTCTTGCAACGTTTCTCGAAGCATATCCATTGGTCTGACGATATAGTGTCTTTCAACTAGCACACTTGGCTTATGACCTGATATCTGTGCTAAAGATCCTTCATTGATTTTTGCCCAAATAGCTAACGTTTTATATGATCTCCTCAATCCATGGGGAGTAAGTTCAATATTTAGTTTTTTACATATTTTCTCTAAGCTATCGTAAGGATTAACAATATGGCCACATTCAGCACCCTTACTGCTAAATATGAATTTAGAATCAGAATTTTTCTTTAGTTCTAATTGAACCGTACTGGGTTTGTCGGAGACTTTTTTATTTAAGTTAGGCCACCTGACCTAACGGGTTAATCTTATCATAGTACATTGCTTCAAACTCAAAAGGTGATACATAACCCAGTGCACTGTGTACACGCTCTTTATT
>NZ_VPEP01000119.1:0-1404 GCF_013417035.1 Acinetobacter sp. YH16053 | reverse complement strand
TTTCTTGTGAAGCTATATTTTGCTGCATAGCTACCTGCTTCATTTTTACTGGTAAAGTAATCTTTTCATCAGATTTGGGGCTAGATTCTTTAGGCTTTGACTCTGTTGGCTTTTGCAGAGTTGCTTCCTTATTTTTAATTTTTATATAAATTTTATGAGCAACTGTATTGTGCTCCTTAATTTCCCTGTTCTTATCAGCCAATTTTTTATACTGTTCCTTAAAAGGTTTTATAAATTTTTTGATAGCTGATAAGAACACGGCTTCTTCAGGATATATGTCCGCTAATGTCTTAGGTGTTTCCTTTTGCACGAAATTGATGAGATCGGCTGGAAATTTATTAAGAATCTCTGGAGTAGCAAAGCTTACAAAATCATAGTCATGATAAGAAATTACAGCATATCGGGTATTTTTCTTAGTCGGACTTTTAATATAACCTTTGACTGTTGCCTCTCCTTGATCAAGTAACTTTTTCAAATAGAAATCTTTGATTTGGTTTTCTATAAGCGCATTACCTCTATAGAACCTAAGCTTCTGACTGATTTCCGCCTGTTCTTCCAGGTTGTCTTCATCAACAAGTTTTAGCTGTTCGGATTGGTTAAGGAATTGAGCATAATTATATTGAGCCAGTTCGGATGTCCAAATCAGTAACTGATCAAGGTTTTTAGGCATAGGAACTTTCAAATCATTCAAATCAAGCTTTTTAATGGGCGCAAGTTCTTCTTCCTTAAACTCTGTTCTTTCTAAACTTGATTGCTTTAACATAATAATTTCCTTAACTTCCACTAATTTTAAACATAATAAAAATTATAAATGAGTGCTTAGAGCCTTCATTTTCAGATTCAGCTATTTGGGGTCAATAACGCATAAATCCCCATGCTTCCCATAGCCACACTGCTCTTTCATCACTCGGACGCAGGGCTTGGACTCTTCTCCAACGGCACAACTTTGAATATCAAACTGAATACCTTGCTGCCTTAAACTCTCGATCTTTGGAATATTCTCTAAAGGCTTAATATAAGATGCAAATAGCCACGTCATAGTCAGTATGAGAACTGAAAAAACACCTAAGAAAGTGGTGATTAACTTCCATGAAAATTGATCATTGGCTGATTCAATCGAGTTTTTCAAGCGTCCAAGCGCTTTAGCGGTCTTAATAAGTTCTGCTGTACCGTCCTGTAAGCCCTCATTTACCGCTTTTGATATAGTGTGGTGGGTTTGCCCAGCAATAGTGCTTTGAATGTGTTCTTTCGTGATTTGAAGCTCTTTAACGGCCTGATTGACTAGGTTCTGCTGTTGTTCTGCAACTGCCATCAGTGCATATAGCTTTTTTTCATCAGGTGTCATCGGCTCATCCCTCTAAACTTCATTGTTTTCTGTTGCTCTCTTTCTAATTTCTGCTGTTG
>NZ_VPEP01000118.1:0-1413 GCF_013417035.1 Acinetobacter sp. YH16053 | reverse complement strand
GTACCAGCGTACGGCCCACAGAATGATGTCACGCTGAAAATGCCGGCCTTTGAATGGGTTCATGTGCAGCTCCATCAGCAAAAGGGGATGATAAGTTTATCACCACCGACTATTTGCAACAGTGCCGTAATTCCTTCGAATCTCCCTGACCGCCGCGATCGTAAGTCCCCTCCACAAGGGGAGATCCTGATAGTCTCCGCTCGCTGGCATGGGGACCGTTTCTTTCACCACGAACCCGATTTCCTCGGGGTCAAAGATCAGCGATTTGGAACGCCGATCGCGCAGCCGCTTAGCGAGCGTCGTCTTTCCGGCGCCGAAAGGTCCGTTGATCCAGATTATCATTGTCGACGGCCTCTAACCTGAAGGCTCGCAAGAGCGCTCGACGGCCTCGTGCGGAGGCACGATCGGAGTGGTTCCGAAATGCTTCTCAAGATAGGTGACGCCGAACGTCACGATGTCCTGCGCGTCGAACAGGTAGCACTGAGCAAAGCCCACGACACCTTCTCGATGGCGACCGAGCTTCACGTAAGCATTTGCTATAGTTTCAACCGCATCCGGCTTTCCTTCGATAGCAAAGCAATCGAGAATGCCGTTTGAATCGTAATCCGATGCCGTTTTCCAGGCGACTTCACCGTCTCTTCCAAGCATCGGCATCTCATACGTCACCCACCGTTTGTTGGGGATATCGGCAACCGCCTCGGCGTAGTGCAATGCGGTAACGGAGTTTAGCGGCGCACCCAACAGCAGGGCCTTCCCGCCAAGGCGAACGAACCGCTCGACGGGCGATCCTTCCCCCAAGGCGTGACCGAGTTCGTGAGGCTCCGTCAGCGTTTCAGCCAGCGGACCAACCGCGACCATCGATGCATCGGGGTGCGCGCTGCGCCGCGCGCCAGGGGCTTGAACCAGAAATTGATTCAGCAGGCCGAACCCACGGTAAGTCCCGGCTGTTGCGGGATCGAACGGCAGCCAGGTACGGCGGGCTTCGTCATCCAGCCGAGCGCCATTCAGAGTCTCCTCGTAGGGTGATCGGTCCCACGACGCGTATCCCATCACAGTGCCAGTCGGCCCAACCGCGGAGCGTAACGCGGCAACGACCGTCTCCGCTCCTCCTTCGACCGGACCAATCGCTTTAAGTGAGGCATGCACCATCAAGAGGTCACCGGTTTGGACTCCGAGTTTTTGAAGCGCCTCCGTTATTGCCTTCCGCGTATGCATCGCGATATCTCCTCTAAACTGCAAAACACTATACCTATCGAGATATCACTCTACTATACCTATCGAGATATAGAGGTGGTCCCACTTGTTTGAACAACTAAAAGCGTATTTATAAGTGATATTCCGCTCTAGTTAAGCCACCTTGTTTTGTTGGGGTAGCTGATCATAGTAAAACTCATTTGGTGTCATTTTGTCTAG
>NZ_VPEP01000117.1:0-1432 GCF_013417035.1 Acinetobacter sp. YH16053 | reverse complement strand
TGTGGCATTACAACCATGAAAGACCACACCAAGCAAACAAAGGAAGGCCACCTCTAATGGCTGCTTAACCTCTACTTTTAACTTCGGTTATTTATGGGAGGATTACCGGGGAATGCCTATTGCAGAATTAAGGCATTTAACAGGAAGAATTGGGGAACTTTATGTAGCTATGATGACCTTAGGACAATTAGCTGATTCAGTTAATCAGAGAGGTTATGATGTAGTTTCCAGTACTGGACAAAGAATTTCTGTTAAGACTGTTACTACAGCACGTCATGTCGATTTTAATCTTAAAACGATTGAGTTAGTGGACAGAATTATTGTTTTAAGAATTAACCCAGAGGACCTCTGTATTGAAGTAGTCTATGACTTAAATATGGAGCAGTTTCAGGCTAAGTCACGAGAATACAAAGGGAAATATATTTTAGGTATTTATAACAAAATACTTTTAGCTAATTCAAAAATAAATATAGGGTTAAATATTCCTACTGAAACAGAACTGAAAGTTGAAAATAATCATGAGCTATTGATTTTAAATAATATTTTTTATGATGGATATGAGATAAAACAATATGAAAATGCAAAAATTGAAGTTTATAAGGATGGTGAAAAACAACCATCAGCTAAAGAAATTTTGAGGCAGATAGCCCTCCCTTTAAATGTCTCTTTAAATAATTCAGCTGGAAATCCTAAAAATACTCAGCAATTGGGGGATCATGTGATCAAGGCAATAAAGAACTTTAGATCAACCTGATTTCGCATAAGAGATTTTATGTTAAATAAATAAAAGCCCAGAATCACGAGCTTGTTTGTAGAGTCTATTATCTTGATTTTAGAAAAACTTTAAATTTAAAGTTCAAATAATTGGCCTATTTCTAATCCGACGTAACCACATGCTTTAAAAATCAAACAGCTTTGTCCAATTGTTAGCCTTTTAAACTAATTTTCTCAAATATTCCTCTTTTTTCTTATATCCAAGTTTTTATCTATCGGTAAAATAACTGTACTCATAACCTGCTAAGGATAGTGGGTAATAAGCGTTTAATGGCTAAGTATCAATTAAGGCCAAAACAGCTAACTTACATTGGAAAGTAAGCCATTAATACAAAATTAACAGCGCTTAATAAGTTTTATAGTTCCGGGAGAGACTATAAGGCTTTTTTACTTAAAGTTACTCAGGACTTGTGCAAAGAAAGAAAAAGCACCAAGGATATATTAAAGCTAAGATCTTAATTTAAGTCTGTCTTTTAGAAATTAGTGAGGTAGATGAAAGGGCTAGGGTGAAATTAATTACGAAAATGGACAAAATTTAACAGACGAATGCACTCCTAATATATTTAATTCATATCTTATTAAAAGTTAATTAATCTGAAATAACGCATCAATAGGAACATAATATGAGACTTTTGGCTGCTTTGCTTTTTCCTTGGCT
>NZ_VPEP01000116.1:0-1436 GCF_013417035.1 Acinetobacter sp. YH16053 | reverse complement strand
GGCCGTAAAGCTTTTTAAAAGCTTTTTAAAAGCTATTAAAAGCTTTTAATAAAGCTTTTAAAATTAGTAAATGAAAAAATAAATGAAAAATTGCCCTTGGTTTTCGCTGCGCTCAAACTCTATTGAATCTCGCTTTCGCTCGATTCGTTGGGGCAATTTTTTGGCTCATTGGGTTGTGACTTTAAAAAAAAGCAAAAGCAGCTCGGAATTCGCTTCGCTCATGAGCTTTTTACTCGCTTCGCTCGACATAAAGCCATCGTAATCAGTTCGCACCCATTCGGGATGCTCTGATTCTGAGTTCTTGATACACAGGGGAGCCTGTAATCAGGGAAAAACAGGTGAAAAAATTTAGATCCCTGTAGTTCGCTCGTAGACACTCGCTAAATGCTCTCATTTGCGATTTAAGAGTTTTTTCTTAACTCAACTATAAATCTACTGTGGTTTAGCAAAACATCGCTAAAAACCCTATTTTTTTGCGTTTAAACAGCATTCACCAAGGTCGGTAATCGTTGTTATTTTCATTTTCTGGTTTTTTAGGCTCATTTTTCTGCTGTTTTTCCAATTCTTGGCGTTTTAAAAATGCCAAATGTTCTCGTTCGTGTCTTTCTTGTTCATAGCGTTGTTCTTTTTGCTCTCGTTCTTTACGTAATTGCTCTCTAAATTCACTTTCTCTGCGATCATTTTCAATTCTTCGTTGGCGATCTACTTCCGCTTGGCGTACTTGCTGCATTCTTTCTTGTTCAATTTTGAGATCATCTGCCCGTTTTGCTTTAAGGAGGGGACTCATATCATCATTAAAATCATGTAGGGTATCGAATGAATGAACGTACTCTCGTTTTAGCTTCTGCCAAAACGTGGGTTTTATCGTTGGTCGTTCAATCCCATTATTTTCCAGTATCTCTGAGCATTGGCCTAAGCGTTTGACGACATTCTCAATATCGTATTCTTTAGCAAGTTGTTCGACCTCGGTTGCGTATTCTCTCCAGTTCTCATTTTTTGCCTGTTCTACTGATTTTTCAGTCGCATAAAAATCAGGTTTTTTTATATCTCTGTAAGTATGATGGTAAGAGTCATAAAACAAATTATCGTTACGTAGGTAAAAATCGCTTTTGTTTTCTGCTAACCATCGTTTTGTCTTGGTGAGATTTGATTCAATCTGCTTTTGATTATCAGCAGCATTGCTTTGAATGGTGTAAAACTGATTGGCAAATTCTGCATAAATATCTTGGCACCGGATGAAGTCATCATATGCGTTGTCGATCTGTTGAACCTGTTGTTCTTGCAGGCGTTCTTCTTCTAGGTTGAGATTTACTAATTCTGCTAAAAGCTCTTTTTCTTCTGCTTCGGTTAACTGAAGTTCGTTTTCCAGCTGGGTAATCTGATCTTCTAATCGACTTGGAACAATAATTTCTTGATCAAGGCCCTTGATGATCTGT
>NZ_VPEP01000115.1:0-1454 GCF_013417035.1 Acinetobacter sp. YH16053 | reverse complement strand
TCAATGATAAGAATTGAATTTAATCCCAACCCTGTTAATTCTGAAGTAGCGGTTGCTTCGGAACTTTTAAAAAATCTTGATGATGTTGTCTATATTTATAAAAATTACTCAGCTCTCAATCTTAGTGCTGAGCTTAGAGCTGAAATAAATTATCAATTCTGGTCAGCCATTACGATGATGACCCGTAGTAATGCCTTGGTATATGCAGATAGTTCGAAAGGTACTGATTTTTCAAGCCTAGCTAATAAGAAGATTGATTTAAGTGCTAAGAATCTTAAAAGAGCAATTGAAACTAGCTTGCCTTACTTTAACAAATCACATATTCAACGCGAAATTCGAGATTTAGTTGCACATACTGATTTTGACTTATCTAGCCAAAAGATCACATGCAAAGACATGATTAAGCCTTCCCATCAACATGGTAAAGTGAATATGCATGGATTAATGAAATATAAAAATACAATAGCAATCCTTTACCGTGCTTATCTTACTTTTATAGAGAAGAAGACCAATGAAATTGAGATTAAAAAACTAAATACTATTTTAGATGAATCCATTTTTCGTCTTTCAACTGCCTCTCAAAATACTCTTACGATTAAAATACTTAAAGATTTGTTTACTGTAGTGAAAAAACCTCAAAATGCTTATGGTAGTAATGACGTTGAGGTAATTTTTAGTGAAGAAATTTTTAATTTGATTAAGAGTCAAGCACTTGTATCTTAATCAATATAAAATCTTTTTGAGGCCTATCAGGCGTAGGATATTCTTACGCTTTTTTAATTCCTACAAGAGATTTTATGTTAAATAGCACTTATTATAGTGTTGTTTATATTGATATGTAATTCCCACTTTACACTTCACCAGCCTAGTTAAGTGTAAAGTAGGAAAACATATGACTGCTATCAATTCTATATTAAAAATAGGTTAATAGAAAAAATGTTCATTTTTGTTGGTGGTATGATAGACAAATAGATCTATTTTAATAATTAACGACAGCTATTGTCGTAATGTTAGGCGATTAATAAATTATACAGAATCCATTTTAGGTACAATCCACTCATTTTCATCCTTTGTAATCTTGTTATGACCTCTGTTACTTATAAAACTATCGATCTTTTTGCTGGTATAGGTGGAATACGTCTAGGTTTTGAAAAATATGGCTGTGAAACGGTTTTTGCATCGGAATGGGATGTATATGCAAAGAAAATCTATAAGGATAATTTTGGTGAAGAACCCTTTGGTGATATTAATCTAATAGAGCCTAAAGACATCCCAGATCATGACATTCTCTTAGCTGGTTTTCCATGTCAACCCTTTAGTATTGCAGGTAAAGGGTTAGGTATCTCAGATACAAGAGGTACATTATTTTTTAATATCGAAGAAATATTAAGAGTAAAAAAACCAAAAGCGTTCCTGCTCGACAATGCAAAGCGTCTAACAACTCATGATAAGGG
>NZ_VPEP01000114.1:0-1470 GCF_013417035.1 Acinetobacter sp. YH16053 | reverse complement strand
AACGGTCCAGACCTTGCTGAACGCTCAGAACACCTTATGAAGTCCTTTAGAACGCTCCTAGAGCGTCGTAGGGACTATTTAAAAAAGGGTTGGGGTTATAGCGAGTTCTGTAAGGTTCAAGGTGCTATGTATTCTTACGAGAATACATATAACGAGAAAACAGGTGAATGGCATCCGCATATTCATATGTTCGCCTTAGTTGATCAATGGATTGATCAGCAGGAATTTTCAGAATATTGGCATAGCATCACTGGTGATTCGATGGTGGTCGATGTCCGCAGGGCAAAAAAAGAAAAAGGTCACGGCTATAGCAAAGCGGCTGCCGAAGTCTGTAAGTATGCTTTGAAGTTTGGCGATCTGTCCGTTGAAAAGACTTGGGAAGCGTTTAAGGTTCTCAAGGGCAAGCGTTTAACAGGTTCATTCGGTTTGTTATGGGGTGTCAAAATTCCTGACACAATGACAGATGATATGCCTGACGATAAGACTTTGCCTTATCTCGAAATGCTGTACAAATTTGCCTATGGCAAAAAATCTTATTACGACTTACTCATCACAAGACACGTAGAACCGCAGGCGGGAGAGCGCGCGGGATTGGGAGGAGCTTCGACGACTGAGACTGAGCGATATAGCGCGTGCGGTCTAAGTGTGGACGATGCGAGGACGTTGCCGGTGCGAGGGCACGCAGTCACGGAACGACCGCAGCGAGTACATAGAAAAGCTCACTGGAGAATCCCTCCTAAAATTCGTGTACGGATTAAGGAACGTATCCATAGATGGGACGGATTTTTATATAACATTGATCTTTTCCCATATGTCGAACGTAGGCTATTAGCATTCATCGAGTAACTTACGAACTTTGAGTGAAACGAAAAGTGTAGTAAGTACACTTTCTCCAGTAGCCGAGCGAGTGTCTACGAGCGACCACTCCGAAATTAAAATTTCAAAGCCTTCCTTTCCCTGATTACAAGCTCCCATCTGATTTCAGATCGGGAGCTTTTAGCCATCCCGCATGGGTGGCGACGCATTGACATTCTTTTTTAAATCTATAATATTCTAAAAACAATCTAATAGAATCTAATGGAATCTTTAAAATGTTATTCAAATCTCTAGGTGTTGCAATGGCTACAAATTCTGCTTCTAGCTCTGACGAAGATACTAAGGCAGTAACTATTCGTTTAACTGATAATGAAATTCAGATTTATGACACAGTTGCTAAGTCAATGGGTTTGACTCGTCAAGACTTTTTGTCTCACATCATTCGCTCTAATTTCCGACAGTCTTTGAAAGAGTTTGTTATTGGTTATACAGATTCAAATCCAACTATTCCGTTATCCCTTGTATTTAATTCACACACTGAAAATGAAGATGTTCGACTTAAGTTAAATCATCTATTGCGAGTTATTTCTCAAGAATTACAGCAAGAAGATGAGGAACAAAGTTATGAGGAAATGGAGAGTTTTGTTTCTTCTC
>NZ_VPEP01000113.1:0-1496 GCF_013417035.1 Acinetobacter sp. YH16053 | reverse complement strand
GCAGGATCCAGGAGAAGGGACTTCGTTTAGTCGTAGCAGATCTTCCTACTACCTACCAAATGATTCAAACCAGTGACAGCATTACTCATTCAATCTTGGAACTCATCAACAATATGTTGATTGATCTCCTGGCAACAATGGCCCGCCTAGACAATGAGAAACGTATAGAACGTATTAAGCAGGGCCTGGAACGTTCGGGTTACAAGCCAACAGGTAAGAAAGCCAATGAGGCTAAGCACAAACGAATAAAAGAATTGCTAGCAGCTGGCAATATGACTAAGGAAGAAATTGCCAAAGCAGTGAATTGTGGAGTTGCAACTGTTTATCGAGTTGCTAAAGTCATTTAAAAAGGCTTGTATCAGTGCTTCCCTTATGTCATATCTATTTACAAAGGAGCAAGGCATTCTTAAAGATCAAAAGACGGAATTAATGATGAAAAAGCATTTGATTTTCCTTGTTTTTATAGTGATGGTTTTTATTTTAGCTCTAGTTGTAAAGATTGATAATGATCATAAAAAACGGCAAGCATTAAAGAAATTGGAACTAGTTGAAAAGCAAATCCCTTAGGTAAAAATTGACTTATACTTATTTAAATAACGCTAATAACTAAGCCCAAAAAACACCTAGACCCAGTGCTATACACGCTTAGTTTTTTATATTTCAAAAGAGTATTTTAGCAAATATCATAAAAGATCGGTCTATTCTCAAGCCGGTTTTCTATATCGCAGAGCATCATGGCTTTATCATAGATATATGAATATTAAGATAAATAAAAAGCCCTATAGTCTCTCCCGTTACTATAAGGCTTATAAAACGCTGTAATTTTTTTCTTAATTACCTACTTTTCGATGTAGGTTATGAATATATTTTACCTATTGGTAAAAACAAAGATATAAGACAAAAGGTGAATACGTTAGGAGTTCCGCGTAAAAACTACTAATTTCGTATAACCACCATTATGTTAAATGAATCTTTTAATAAGGACTAAATTTATAGCCAAAATGATTTAGACATACCTTAATTCCATTAAGTGAATAGTCCATACATCCGTTATGAATACACTTATTTTCTGAAAAGCCTTCATGAGCTAAAATAACTAAGAATTGTTTAATACTGTTTATTCGGTTTTGGCTTAATACTTGGCTCATATCTGGAATTTTAATTCCAAAAATTGGGCCTGTTGGTGTTTCTGGATAACATTCAAAATACCAAGCTTGCTGACACTCGCTACAAACATAATAAAACTCACCATAATCAAATTCTGGTTTAGCTTCCTCACATGGAGGATCTTCAATGAAGTAGTGAGGAAACTTATACTTCATATTGTAGTTATGACTGAAAACATCTGAAAAACTAGTAGGACATATAAAAAAATTATCTACAGATTGGCATTCACACATATTTTTTGTTCTTTAAAGTTTAGCTAAAATTAACATAATACACGTTATACGAAGTCAAAAAATGGGAGCTAAGCTCCCATTTTTAATGCATTTTTT
>NZ_VPEP01000112.1:0-1545 GCF_013417035.1 Acinetobacter sp. YH16053 | reverse complement strand
ATGCATATTAATATATATTAGTAATTAGATAGCTTGTGGGGTAGGAAGATCCTCACGTTAAACTCTCAAATTCCTTGTATATCATGTGGGGTAGGAAGATCCTCACGTTAAACTCTCAAATTCCTTGTTGCTATCTAGAAAAGCCTCGACAAATGTCGAGGTTTTTTGCATTTAAATGGAAATATATATGCAATTAAAGAAGTTAAATACCTCTTTCTACACTGGAAATCCGATAGTCCAACATGCATTGGATTACTATGCTCTGGATAGTAAATGGGATACAACCAAAGGACGAGGACATGGAGTAGTAAAAATAACTATAAATGATCTTACTTTTGCAATTCCTGTTAGATCTCATGTTACTCACAATGCTTCATTAATTCTTGAGGTAAATAGAAAAGTTAAACATATTAAAGGAATGGGTCTAGATTATTCAAAAGCATTATTAATTAAAGATGAATCATATATTTCAGATGAAGTATTTGTGCTTAGGACAAAGGAAGCTGGTAAAAAGTTAGTTGATAAGGAAGCACATATAACCAAAATGTTTATTGGTTATGTAGAAAAATATATTAATGCGGTTAAAAAAAAGGATCAAAACATCCTAAGATCAGCTGAATATATAGAAACTACTCTGATTAATTATCACGAAGAATTAGGAATTTCTCAGCAATAAGAAATATTAAATTTTTCTAAAATTAACATAATACACCTTATACGATATCAAAAATGGGAGCCTAAGCTCCCATTTTTATTGATGTTTTTTTAAATCTTCTAACATTGCTTCTCGCAGAATTTCATTCATTCGTGTTTGATAGCCTTTGCCTTGAGCTTTAAACCATGCAAGTACATCAGCATCTAAACGAATGGAAGTCTGTTGCTTCACTGGGCGATAGAATTGATTATGGCGTACAGCATTGCTCCAGTCGGTAATTTCAGGCATATCTGATAGATCTAGCTGATCATCAGGAACCGTGCCTTTAGCAAGCAAGCGTTGAATTTCAGCATCTTGCTTGTCGCTGAATTTTTCATTCAGTTCTTTGCGTGAGTATCTAACCATGCTCATATCTATCTCGCTCCGCTTTAGTGACTTGTCTTGCACTAATGATTCGTATGATTTCACAGTCATCTTCATCAAAGATGGTGTGAGCTACTAAGAGCATTAGTACGCCTTTTACTTTTCCAATGGTTTGCCAACGTTCTTCACCATCGGTATGTCTGTCTTGGATTGAGATCCTTAATGGATCTTCAAAAACAAGGCTTGCTGTTTCGAAAGAGACATCGTGCTTTTTCTGATTCTTTCGATTCTTTGCCTCATCCCATTCGAAATACTGTTCCATAAAAAACATTCAAATTTGTATATACAATAATGTATCACAAAATTGTATCACTCAAGTTGAAAAGCGTAATTTTTAGTCAAATTTATTGGCAAGAACTATCAAAACTGCTCATAAAAAAGCCGACTTGTTTCAAAATCGGCTTTTTGGGCATTTTTAGATTTTTCTGTTTTTATTAAGTTTCTGATATTTATATTAATATACAAGT
>NZ_VPEP01000111.1:0-1642 GCF_013417035.1 Acinetobacter sp. YH16053 | reverse complement strand
CCGTCCTTGATGTGGGTGGGAGGTACAGTGACGCCAGCGCATTTTAGGTTTAAGTATGCTACTGGGGGATCTGAACAAAGCAGACAACGGCATGAGTAGTCATAAAACGCTGATCGTGAGTATATTGGGGTAATCCCTTGCGGTGATCATTAAAAGGCGTTTATAGGCGGTTTTGGACGTGTTCAGGGGGTGATCTATGCCCTAACCAAGACAAGCGCAGCAATAGACTGTAATGCGCTCCTGTGAAACGATGGCTCGGCTCCGTAGTGATGCCTTACATTGTTCGGGTAATACTGCTTAGGGTGCTTTTAGTGCTCTAGGGTGAGTATTTCCTGATCTTCTCTAACTCTCACCATAATGATAAATCACTAATACTTGAATAGTTAAATAAATAGAGGTTTTTTAAATGGGAAATATTGATATAAATCAAACAGTTGAACACTTAAAAGATTTGTTAGGCAAACAAGTTTCATATAGTATTTGTTTGGGGGGGACAACTTATCAGAGTGATGGTGAGGTCACTTCGGTTGTTTTACATCTTCATGGTGATCATGAGTTTTCTGTAGATGATGGGGATTATTATTCTTTTTCCGAATTGACAGAATTTCAGGTTTTAGATGATCGTTCTATTGTGGACGCTGCTTTTACTGGTCTTATAACGGATAACAAAGATTTTATTGATTCATTAAGCAAGCCTACCCCGTAGCCACAGGACTTGTAAGGGGTTCGACCCCTTAACCCCAAAGGGCGCACTTTACTTGAATTTCAGCTTTTAGCCTCAAGTTAGTTTTATATCTCCAGTCAAAATGCCCTTAAGTCTATCTTTTAGGGCATTTTTTTGATCTTGGTATATTTAGTATATTTACGAAATCTCACGTAATGCTTGTATAGCAAGGCTTTCAGAGCGAATGTCTATGAGCGAACTGAAGCTTTATGCTTCTTAAATCCTTTTTTTCCCTGATTACAGCTCCCGTATGCGTCCAGATCGGTAGAACTTAGGCGTCGTCCCGCGCCGACACAAAGAAAAGCAAAATACTGGCATTTTGTCGCGTGTGCCGACCTACGGATCGGACATCACGCGACAAAATGACAGTTCAAGGATTTTTTAAACGAAAGCGGTCATTTTTCATTGCTATTGCGTCCTGCTTGCACACGGATTAACATAATCAGGAAATTGATCAAAAAATGATCCAATACTCCGAGTTTATAGGGGGGGTTGAAAGAAATTTCTTAAATACCCCCACTAATAAGATGGGGGTAACGGTATCCGATCTATGCGCTCAATCTAAAAAAATCCAAATATTTTCCATAAAAAAAACCGACCATATTGATTTATGATCGGCTTTAGTTTTATATTGGATGCACGGTTATTAATTACTGGTAATAATTAATAACGAAAGTTATATGAGCTGAAACTCGATATAAGATTCAAGATTAAATCTCCGTGCTGTTAGATGATTATAACGTTCGTAGAATTAAAATAAATCCCTCTTTCGTTCTTAATCCGTCCAAATAATTAATTTCCGTCCTTGATGTGGGTGGGAGGTACAGTGACGCCAGCGCATTTTAGGTTTAAGTCTGCTACTGGGGGATCTGAACAAAGCAGACAACGGCATGAGTAGTCATAAAACGCTGATCGTGA
>NZ_VPEP01000010.1:0-82423 GCF_013417035.1 Acinetobacter sp. YH16053 | reverse complement strand
AAAACCAGATGCGCCCCTGGGCGTTGGGACGTAAGAACTGGTTATTTGCAGGTTCGCTGCGCAGCGGTCAGCGAGCAGCCAATATTATGACATTAATCCAGTCAGCAAAGCTGAATGGGCTGGATCCCTATGCCTATTTAAGTGATGTGCTGAAAAGGTTGCCGACACATAAAGTGACTCAGATTGAAGAATTGCTACCACACCGCTGGAAACCTAAATCGAATTAAAAAATAGGCATGGGGTTCAGCGGACGCTTACCAAATCAGGCCCATATGTTATACTTGAACTAACTTATGATGAATGGAGGCTTCTTAATGATTGATATCCTAACTTTGAACCGTTAGTTTAATACGTTCAAAGGCTCTGCTTATGCTCAGAGTATTAGGATAAATCTGTCTTCTTATAGGAAACCTTTATTATACGGTTATAGTAAAAAGGCGGAGAGGAATCTTCCTCTTTTTTATTTTAAAGGGAGATCTCCCATGACACTTCGTAGAAAAGGGTACATCAATGAATTTGATGGCTTATTTGTGATACCAACAATCGGATTAATCCTGTTGAAATTTTATATTTCTATATTTAGAGCATAGGCAGATTGCCTGTGCTCTTTATTTTGTTTGTTTTAAATTGGTATTGAATGATACCAATATTACATGATTAATGGAGGAGATTATTTATGACATTTAATAACAATGAAAATACACGTGTGTGGTTTATTACAGGTGCAAGCAGTGGACTAGGATACGAATTCACAAAAAAAGCATTGGAGTCAGGAGAGAAGGTTGTTGGTGTTGCTAGAAATATTGAAAAACTGAATGAGTTAAAATGCCAGTTTGAAGGAATGTTACTTCCTTTAAGTCTTGATGTTACTGATAGAAGTGCTGTTTCGACTACAGTGGAAACTGCCATTAAACATTTTGGAAGACTCGATATTGTCATTAACAATGCAGGGAATATGGTAATGGGAATGATTGAAGAATTTAGTGAAGATGAAGTTAGAAGCCAAATGGAAACTAATTTCTTCGGTACAGTATGGGTAAGTCAAGCTGTTATGCCGTACTTGCGGGCACAAGAATCAGGTCATATTATCCAGATATCTAGTATTGGTGGACTGATTAGTGGTCCAATGTCGGGAATCTATAGCGCTAGTAAATTTGCTTTAGAAGGATTTAGCGAGGCTTTAGCACAAGAAGCTGCACATTTTGGTATAAAAGTATCTATCGTAGAACCTGGAGGTTACTGGACGAATCTATACTTAAAAATGAGTTTTACTACACAGAAAAAAGAGTATGATTCATTACGTGAAAAGTTGGCCCAACAATATTCAAACGAATCGGTGGATAGTGATCCTAAGTTAGCCGCCGAAGCTATAATGAAACTGGTTAATAGTGAGAATCCGCCTCTCCGATTAGTTCTGGGAAGCCTTGTATATGATTTAGCTGTTGAAAATGCAGAAAAACGTATATTTACATGGAAAGAGTGGGAATCAGTCAGTCGTTCTTCGGAACATGGGATTCCTGCACCAGAAGGATACCGTTGAATTTGATCTGACCAGCGATAAGGACACTGATCTTGAGGTTACAGACATTAATATCCCTCCTTTTGTGAAGTTGAATGATTTCCAATATGGAGGGGGAATTACCCAACGCTACAAAATCAAAAACACTAAATTAAAAACAAAGAATAAATCCTCAATACGCCTTCTTACAGTTGAATTTCCACAGACATTGCTAATTAAGCTGTACTCATTAATGACACCACCAGAAGGGTTATTACCGTCAAAATTGGGTGTTTGGGAATGGAGACAAACTTTCTATAACAAAATGACTGGGGAGAGTTACTTTTGCTCATGTTTTAAAGATGCCCTCACCAAAGAATATGTAGGTTTAGTAAGGAAACACGCCCATCTTGCGAATGCGTTAGAAAATAATTCCTTTAAAGAATCGATCTGTCACATTTGCACAAAAACGAATTCCGATTTGATGTATTCCCACAATATGTATAGTTCATCCTTCAAAGCAAGATATGGGGCATACATCACTAAGCATTCCATACAGGAAAGTATTAGTGAAAGGGATGCAGAGAACTACATTAGAGAGTTAAAAGGTGTAGCTAGAATAGGTGAAAGATGGGTAAATGAAACATTGTTGTTCAACTACATTAATTTGTTATTCCCTCAATTCACAGTTCAAAGAGAAGCATCACCCACCTGGTTAAATAGACAAAGATTTGATGTGTATATACCTGAGCTAAATTTAGCTATCGAATACCAAGGGCAACAACACTATGTAGCTGTTGATCTATTTGGTGGAGAAGAAGGTTTAAAAAGAACAAAACAAAGAGATAAGGAAAAGCTCCAACTCAGTAAAATTAATGGTGTTGATATTATCTACTTTAGCTACAAAGAGAATTTAACTGAAAAATTAGTACAAAATCGATTGAAGAAGTACCTTAAAGAGTATGAATAACAGGTTCTATATACTCTCAACTAGAAATATATTTACTAGGCCTTTTTATTTGTTTTTTCTGTAGAAAAGAAAATTACAGAACCATCTAAAAGCGTGTCACAACAAAAAAGCGTGTCACAACAAATATATAAATTGTTTAAATACAATCGCTTATTTATTTTTATTGATTGACATGCTATCTGACGTGCTATTGACACGCTTTTTTCCATGTCAGTAAAAGCGAATCCAGAAAAAAAAATGCGTGTCAACATAGCATGTCATTAAATTAAATTCATTTAAGTATATGATATATATATAATTATATTAATAATTTATGACATGCTATTTTTTAGCAAGTCATATATATTTTTTGTTATAAATTAGTAGTTTATGTACTTTATTGACATGCTATTTTATTTTATTTAATCAATTTTTTTATTGACTCTACAATGGTTCATTTCTACTTTTTTTGCTTTCCTAATCTACCCCATTTTTCTATACAAATAGAAAGTATTATTAAGTATATGATTTATATACATATATTATTTCCATAATATGTATCACCCTCGGCATGTGGAGAGCCATTATTAGGAAACCTTTTTATTAATAATATTATTATTTTTCATGTATTTAATTTACTTTCCAATATTTTATAAACTTAGGAATATTTGTAGAGTAGAAAAGATAGTACAGTTTTTGTACTACCCTTCCTTTTCTCTTTAATTATTTATCTTTTTTTGCTTTGATTACATTCAGCTTTCGATCATTCAATTCATCAAACGCCTCTTTTCCTATCACTTTTTTACACTTGTCTAAGACCAGGTTTCTAATAAAAGCATTGATCGAAATATCTTCTTTTTGAGAAAGACTTTCTACAGCAGCTTGAACCGTACCGGGTTTGTCGGAGAGTCAATATTCTGAGAGACTACCCCCGATGACAAAATTAAAATACACCCCTGAAATCAGAGATAGAGCGGTTCAATTATTGATTGAATCTGAAAAAGATTATCCTTCTACTTGGGCTGCAATCACAGCAATTGCGCCTAAGATTGGTTGTACTCCTGAAACACTTCGTGCCTGGCATCAAAAGCATTTAGATCAGCAAAATCCAGTTAAAGTACAGCAGCTTTCAGACCAAGAACGTATCAAACAACTCGAACGCGAAAATAAAGAAATAAAGAACTGCAACGCGCCAATGAGATTCTACGTAAAGCAGCCGCTTTTTTCGCCCAGGCGGAGCTCGACCGCCCACACAAATAATGGTGGATTTCATCCATAACAATAAAGATCGATATGGTGTTGATGCGATTTGTAGGATTTTACCGATCGCAGCTTCAACCTATTACCGAACTTTAGATCTCGCTGACAATCCAGAACATCGAGCGAAACGAGATCTACATGATGAGTATCATGCTGAACAAATTCAACGAATTTGGAAAGAAAGTTCAGGTCGATATGGTGTGCGTAAGGTCTGGCAACAATTGAAACGTGAAGGTTATGTTATCGCACGTTGTACAGTTGCTCGATTGATGCAGAAGCTAGGTATACAAGGTGTCTGGCGTGGTAAGAATAAACAAACCACCCGTAGCCGAGATGATCAAAAACGAGCAGCTGACTTAGTGAAACGGAATTTTAGTGCAGATCAGCCCGACCACCTTACGAAACAGTGTTTCTCAGGTCACTGATTTTACGTATATTCAAACCCATTCAGGCTGGGTCTATACCGCCTTTATTATTGATGAGTTCTCACGAGCAATTGTTGGATGGAAAGTATCGACACGGATGAATACAGATATGGTGCTCGATGCATTAGAGCAAGCATTACATGATCGAGGTATACCCAAGAATGTGATTCATCATTCCGACAGAGGTGTGCAATATCTTTCCATTCGTTATACCAATCGTTTAGAAGCAGCAAATTTACGAGCTTCAGTCGGTACAACTGGTGATTCATACGATAATGCTTTGGCTGAAACGGTGAATGGCTTATACAAAACAGAGGTGATTGAATATTTAAAAGCAGATTGGCGTGGTTTAGCAGATGTACAACTTGCGACATTAAACTGGGTAGATTGGTTCAATAAAGAGCGTGTACATAGTGCACTGGGTTATGTGTCACCTGTTGATTTTGAAGCAATGTACTATGATAAAATTAATCCGTTAGGTCAGGTAGCCTAACTTAAATAAAGTCTCCGACAAACCCGGTACGGTTCAGGTTGATTTATCCAATAGCCTGCAATTAGTTGAATATTCTTATCTAAATATAAAATTTTCACTGAGCAGCACTTAAATAATCTCCCCACCACTGCATCATTTCAGTTCGTTGAATTAAATAATCCGCATGATTATAGCTAGCACGTGTACGATTCTTATCAATATGCGAAAGTTGAGCCTCAATCCAATTATCTTGGAACAATCCTGAGTCATTCAAAATAGTACTGAAGGTAGAACGTAATCCATGGGAGGAAAGTTGATGTTTTCCATACCCCATCTTACGTATAGCCATATTTAATGTATTAAAATGAATCGGGTGATCCTGCTTTCGCGGACTAGCAAAAATGAATTTTTCACCCAATGACCATTGCATCGCATCTTTTAAGATCTCTAACGCCTGATCTGAAAGTGGAACTAAAAAATCTGGAATTTCATGTCCTAGGATAACTTTACGTCGAAACTGTTTAATATGTAAGGCTGGAATTCTCCAAATTTTATCTTTTATATCAAAATGATGAGGTTCAGCCATTAACAACTCTGCCCCTCGCACGCCAGTATATAATTTAAACATGAGTGCTTTTTTAATAATGGGATGTGCATCCAACTTTTTTAATTTATGCATAAAATCTGAGATGTCTTCAGCTTTTAAATAAGGATAGTTCTTCTTGATTTTATTGTTAACAGCAATTTTATTTAAACCATGCGCGATATTATATTCACAATAGCCCATTGCTACAGCATAGTCAAAAATTTGGTTCAAATAACTACAAGCTTTTTTGACAGGTTCTTTAACTTGACGTGACTCTATTTTTCTAATTATTGAAACTAGGTCATAGCGCTTAATATCTTGAAAAGGGATATCCTGAAGAACTGGATAAATATCATGCTGTAAACATTTTTCTGCTAACTGGAGAACACCACAGCGTGGTAAATCATTGAATGCATTTTTAAGTTTGAACTGTAGCCACTCCTCTGCTACCTGATGAAAAGTAATTAAATTAGAAACAGTTTCATTTTCAAAACAGAAATTATTATCTCTAAAATCATCCCTGACTTGTCGTGCCTTTTTCAGGGATAAATCAGGATAAAGCCCTAACTGAATTCGGCGGCGTTTCTTGGTTTTTGGATCTGTATATCGATAACTCCAAGACTTCCTTCCATTTGGTTCAATTTTTAGACTAAGTCCATCTTCATCCGATAAAAAACAAGTTTTTTCCTTGCAATGAGCTTGGCGAACTTTAATTTCAGTAAGACTCATGAGATTTGAATGAAACCTATCAATGGACTGATCAAATTAATTATACCAAAATAGAAGGACTTTCATATGATGCGTAGACTACGCATCATATAGATTTGTAAAGTATTGTTTTATAAATTTATTATTCAATATACTTTAATTTTAGTAACCAGTAGGAGTACCACTTCTTTTTTAGTTCTCAAATATCACGTTTTTTTTGACGCAATGATTCTATCTCGGACTTCGTCAGCTGTTTTACGAGAGATGAGGATATACTTTACCTCCCACTCTGTGAGCCTTTCAACGTCTCACGGCTCTATTTAATGTTATTGAATAATCAATGGATACCAGTAAAGCCTTTTAGGTCTGCTATTGTTTCTAATACAATAGTCTCCACGATCAAGGATTGGACTCAATGCATATTCCAGCATAAACCTACCACCTATTCCTATTCGCACCCTACCACTCATTCCTATTCCAAATCGGCCACTTAGGGTTTATTCAGTAATAGAATTTAAAGGCTTTATTGCCCAAACCTATATTCTTAAAAGCTTATTCAGCAATATAATTCTTAGATAAATTGCATATTCTTATCGTAAAGGACACTGATTCTTCTTTCATTTGGACAGTTACTATGAATTCACTTCCGTCCTAATAATCTGCCCCAAAAGCTTTTTGGCTTCCGATTCGGATCGGCTTTGTTGCACAAATACCTAAGAATATGATTTTATTAAATTTATTCTTAGGTTGAAATTTTCACAAACCTTTAAAAATCAGTGCCTTGCAAAATGTTTATGCAACAAAGCCTATTTAAATCGGCAACTTGAACATATTGATAAGTTAATAAATAATCACATAGATCAAGATCCAACATTGAAACAGGATTTGAAATTACTGCAAACTATTCCTTCAATCGGTGAACGATCAGGCTTATTACTGTTGGGGTTATTTCATTCGCACAAGTTTGAAAAAGCAAGTCAAGCTGCTGCATATGTAGGTTTGGTTCCAGTACATCAGTTGTCTGGCAGTTCAGTCAACAAGCAAAGTCACTTATCAAAAGCAGGTGACAGTAAAATACGCTCAGTATTGTATATGTCGGCATTAACAGCGATTAAATATAATCCACACATTGAAGCTTTATATCAACGATTATTAAGCCAGGGTAAAAATAAAATGTGTGCTTTAGGTGCTGCAATGCGCAAGCTTATACATCTGTGTTATGGCGTTTTAAAACATCAGACTGCCTATCGAAGAGATTATTTAGTGGTCGAATAATCTCAAAACCTGATTGACTACCAAGACGGTATCTCAGGTCCCGAATTTATCAGTCACGAATTTGTGCGCTGGGCTACTGAGCACGGTATTCGTATTGAATATATTCAACCGGGTAAGCCACAGCAGAATGCGTATATTGAACACTATAATCGGACCATACGTTATAGTTGGCTGAGCAAGCATTTATTTGATACTTTGGATGAAGTACAAGATTATGCAACAAACTGGTTGTGGCATTACAACCATGAAAGACCACATCAAGCTAACAAAGGAAAGCCACCTCTAATGGCTGCTTAACCTCTACTTTTAACTTCGGTTATTTATTGAAGGATTACCTTAAAAACTATTAATGTAGCTCCATTTTAAATAAAGAACCGCTTTTTTATTCAAAATAGGGTAGGAACGACTTTAACTAAATCAGTAAGGAATACTTAATGAAATATATCTAATCTCACCTATATTGTTATATGAAATATATATTGTAAATGGAATATCTTCAATTTTCCATTTTTGGCTTCTAACCACGCCATCATCATTCTTAATAAATAATGGCACTCCTAATATATTTTCAATTTCAGCTTTATTCATTGAAAATTTTAAATTAAATGGCAGTTCTTGTTTATATTGAGAAAAGCCTTCCACACCATCATTATAAAAAAATATAGTCGTTAAGTATATTTTTTCACCAGTTATGGGTTTGTCCTCCTGATTTAAATAAAAAGACTCATCAGTAAATATAAAACCCAATCCCTCATCATATTTACTAATATAAAAATTATACTCATCCAATAAATCACCATCTTCATCATAAATTGGTAATTTAATTTCCTCTTGACTTTTCACAAATTGATTTTTAACAAAAAAATCAACTAATTTTTCATCAATATTTGACTTACCCAACAGTGATATTAAATGATCAATAAACTTATTTGTCATTCTTTCTCGCCTCCTCATCCATAATATTTTTCAAAAATTTATCATAATCAGCATTATTTTTACAGCTCAATGTAGTACATGCTTCTTGCAACTTTGTAACGTACTCAGGCGTTAATTTTTTTGCATTATCTATCATTGCCTCAGAATCCCTAATTTGTGCTGCTTGTAAATCATTTGCATCATTTTCAATGAGTCCTTTATTATTTTTTCCTGCATAGGTTGGACCTGCGGCATGCACCTCATTTGGTACAGTTACACTCATTCCTTCATTAATAATACGATTTTTCTCTGCTTGAGTTAAGGGCGCTTCCTTTAAGTCTTCAGCTCTCTTTAATAATGCAGCTTTAGACGGCTGATGATCTCTAGCCACGGTTCCATCTCCAGTGACTTTCTTTTGATTTCCATAATTATCAACCCATCCCACATCAAGAGATTGCTTTTGATTTATTTCAATATCAGCATCTTTCCCCTTAGTGACACCTTTACCTACTCCAGCACCTACAACTCCAGCCACAGCATTAATTAAATATTCTGCACCTTGTTTATTTTTTTCAATTTCATTTGCAAATTTCAATTCATCTAATTTATTTTCAGATGTTGAGGCTTCAATTTCTTTAACTTTCTCTGAATTAGTCCAATTATTAATCGTATTTGAATTGGTAACATGAGCGGCGGCAGTTAATGATGTCGCCAGCGCATCAAATCCTTGAGCTATTTCAGCTCCTACCGCACTATCTAAAGCTAAAGATTTTCCTGTCTCAATTGCTAAACGGACTGGGCCTGAAATCATTAGTCCTACCGCAAGTTGAACAGTACCTAAATCAACTCCAGTATCTTCACTAATCTGCTTTATATTATTTCCTAAATCAGCAATATTGCTTAATATCGTCATACCAACTGTGGTTTGGGTCGTAACTTTTGTCTCAATGTCAGTTCCTTTCGCATAAATTACTTCTTGTTCATTTACGCCTATTTTAGGTTGTTTAAAAATCGTTTCTAAACCAACACCAGATTGAGCTAATGTATCTAGTTGACTCTGAATTTCACTAAACTCTTTTGCTGCATAGAAAAAATCTAATTTAGAAAATAAAGCTTCAACTTCTTTTGGCTCTATCCCTCGTTTGAGCAATTCACTTGCAACTTTGTCACCAACTACACCCGTTTCTTTATATTCACTTGGTAAATTGTAAAGCCTTGCCTGAATATTATTTAGTGTTTGTAAAGCCTTATCTTTATACTCACCCGCTGGTAAGGCTTGTGCTAAATTTTCTGCACTTTGACGGAAATTCTCTGGCAAATCCTTCTGTTCTTGAATAATCTCCTGTCGTCCAGCTTCTGTCAGTAATCGATGATCAATCGTTACTGAACCATCCAGCATACCTGTGGTCTGATCACGAGTAATTTCTTGGGTATTGTTGATATCACGGTTGGTGGTATCTTTCACATTCGTCACAGTACCTTGACCTAAGGTTGCCTTGGTCAGTTGTTCTGTTTCTTGCCCGCTGCTATTGATACCAATGGTCGTTGAACCTTTTGGAGCTGTAGAAGCTTCTTTAGTTCCCTTTTGTGGAATACCAATACTGGTCGATACATTAATTTCAAAAATTAAAATCCTTTAACGTCTTTCCTTTTTCATCCAATAATTTATATACAAAATCAGGTTCAATTTTTAAAAATAACTCAATAACATCATGAATTTTCCAACCATGTATTTCTGGATGATCAATGATTGAAATTAAATGTTCTTTTAAAAATGGAATATATTCTTTGAAGTCCTCATCGATTATTAAACCAAATAAAGAATCTATTCCAAAAGGTTGAGTATTAGCAAGCTCTATTATTTTGACAATATATGGAAACAATTTTTTTCTTGTTAAGGTACCTAGACCATGGTCAGATTTATCAGCCCAATAACGAATAAATGCTCTAAGAACATGTTGCAATGTATCATCATAACCATTTAGCCTATGATCAATAAAACCATTTAATTTATTGTTTTCAAATAATGCAGTTAAAGCATTAAAACCATAATCATCTCCCCAAAATGTCAACAATTTAGCAGCTTGGAATACAATATAGTCATCCGAATTTGTTAATAATTCTCTTAACTGTTCTATACGGCTAACTGAAATATCTTCAGCATCTAAGTCCTCTGCTATATCTGTATAATTGACACTATCAGGAATCTCATTTAATAAGTCTATAATCTTCTGTTCCAACTCTATACTCCTTACAAACTATTTCTTTATGTATTCTGATGGAACACAACCTTTGATTAAGCATTCCCCATCTCTAATAGCATGATTCAAATCTTTATTTGCATCTCTTAATTTATCTCGATTTTTTTTACTAGGATTACGATCATATTTCGCCTGAGCTGCATCGACTTTAGATTGTAATTCCTTTCTAACTTCGGTATGTGTCACAATCTGACTACCAGAAATCTTACCTGCATCAATATCTTCCTGCAATCGCTTCGTATCAATCTTAATTTGCTCACCACCATAATTTTTAGAATCAATAGCTATTGCTGGATCACTTGTTGAAATGTATGGTGTATTCTCAGAATTACCACCTCTAATATGAGATTGAACAGATCCTGTTCCTTCAGGGTTTGCAGCAACCAAATCACCTTTGTCATTTATGTAAGCTTTTGGTTTACCTTTATAATTTTCTGTAGCAGAAAAATCATGATCATTACGAGTAACATAATCAGGAACAGTAGGTTTTACTGATATTTCATCACTATTTTTAGCTTTTCCTTTCCCTGAAATTAGTGTCTCAGCAGCTATACCAACAATAAAAGTAGCACCTAGCTTTGCATTTTGCAGTGATTCCGCATAATTAAGACTTCGTTGAAAATCATCATCGCTTAGTCCAAGCTGTTTCAACTCACTAATTTTTTCAGACCGACTCCAATCATCATATAGACCATCTGAAAGTCCGTAGAGTGATTTTACTAAATGATCTGATACCGCATTTGTAGCATAATCAATATATTCTCCACTAAATTGATTAACTATATATCCTGCTGTTGCTTTTACAGGCCCTCCTAACAACACGCTAGCAGCAAGTTGTATTTTTTCAATGTCAACACCACTATCTACAGAAATTTTTTCTATATTTTTACTAATTTCTGCTGCCGCATGTAAAAATTTAAAACCTAGTAAATCCGTTTCTTTTACAGCAAGAGAACTATCTGTATTTTCAGCTAATATACTAATTAAGGAGTTTGAGTTGACTATTGGTTGCTCTTTAGAGAGCTCAGAATTAAGAATCTGTTCAATGCCACTACCATTCTGACTCAAAATATCTAATTGTTCTTGGACAGCAGATAATTTTTGAATTGCATACCAATAATTATCTGTATCTATAATCTTTTCGACCTCTTTAATTTCAAGACCATTTTTCAATAGCTCCCCTGCAACTTGCTGCCCATATTCCTCTAAACCCTCAAAATCTGCTGGTAAACTATAAAGTTTTGCTTGTATATTATTTAAACTTTGTAAAGCCTTCTCTTTATATTCTCCCTCAGGCATTTGCTTCACAATATTTTCAGCACTTTGACGGAAATTTTCAGGTAATTCCTTCTGCTCTTGAATAATCTCCGCCCGTCCACTCTTACTCAGTAAACGCTGATCAACCGTCACAGAACCATCCAGCATGCCCGTCACTTGGTCACGAGTAATTTCTTGCGTATTATTAATGTCCCGATTGGTGCTGTCTGAGGCATTTGCAACAGTCCCTTGACCCATCGTTGCCTTAGTCAATTGTTCTGTTTCTTGTCCACTGCTGTTAAGGCCAATGGTGGTTGAACCGTTTGGATATTTGGATTTTTCTCCATCTTTGTTGTTCGTGGTTTTGCCTATCGTCGTTGATACATTAAAACCACTGCTACTGTTGTAGTTATGATCTTCTATGTCTTTCAGCGCAAGTTCGCCTGAATAGTTCAGCTTACCGTGATCCGTTAATGTGCCGTCTTCATTCTTCGTCGCATTGGCAATCACACCACCAATACTGGTAATATTTTTAACACCCATCGCATCTAGATCAGCATCGTTCTGCGCATTGCCAATCAGCAGCTTACTAGTGTCATTTACCCATGCACTGTCAATGCTGCCCTTACTTTGGTTATAGCCAGCGCTGATATTGCTGGCTTTACCGTTAGAACCAAAACCTAAGCCAATATTTCCGCCTTTGCTGCTATTACTGCTAGTCTCTGTATCCTGCAAGCTTTCTACATGGATCTGATTTACTTGTAGATTACCTCGGTCAGCGATAGAAACCTCACCGCCCTGAATATTCAGTTTGTCTATTGCACCTTCAGTACGATTCAGCACAACTTCACTATTTACGTGGGTGAGGCTTTCGTTTTGTGATTGGCTGGTTTGCTTGCCTATTGAAGCACTGCCGCCACCGCCATAGGTATAGCTCACACTTTGGCTATTGGTTTTACTATTGCTGTCCTGTTTACTATGCTCGACGCCTGCAGTCACATTGAGGTCTTTGCTGCCATCAAAGGTCGTGGTGCCTGTTGCATTCACTCGGCTGCCTTGGATATTGATGTCTTGGCCTTCTGATTTAAGCTGAAGGTTATTTAAATCTAAGTTGCTACCTTGCCATTGGCTTTGTTCTGTATTCGTGGTCGTCGTAGTTTCAATCCTTTCACCATTGGCACCAATAGTAAAGCCATAGGTTGCACTGCTTGCAGCCGCAGATGCGGCTGCTGCCCCTACAGCAATCTGTGCACTTGCCACATTGGCCGTTGCCATTGCGACATTGGCTTTGCTGTCATCTAAGGCTCCTTTGGTAATTCGACCCGCTGCATAGTCACGTTGTGCTTGGCTATAATCATCTTTAGCTTTAGATAAGGCTTTAGTTGCATCTGCAACAGCTTCTACCGCTAAGATTGCATCTAAATAGGCATTGCGAATGCCGACTTCTGTACTGATGGTTTCAGTATGAGTCTTTTCTTCTGTGGTGGTTTTATTTTCATAACCGCCTATGTTAAGATTTCCTCGACCATGATCAATGATCGTATCACCTGTCGCTGTGATATTTTGGCCGAGGATATCTACACCTTCTGCACCTTGAATTGTTAAATTTTCAGTATTGATATTGCCTGACTTATGCGTTGTGGCTGTAGTTTTAACGGTATTCTCTGCGTCTTCAAGTACAAAGCCGCCCACTCGAATGCTGTCTTTATTCAGCTTAACCCCAAGACCTTGTACCGTTTCTTTGCTGTTTGACGTAACAGTTTTGTGTTGTTCTTCTGCTGCATCGAGCGTGACTTTTTTGCCCGCTAAGACCGTGTTCTGTGCATCAATGTTGCTACTGGTCAGTGTCGTTTGACCTGCTGAACCCACATAGACATTATTGGCACCAAGATCGGTCCCTGTTTGTGTTCTTTGCTCAGTCCGTGTGCTCGATGATTCTCCGATCGTGATCTTCGGTGCTTTTAATCCCGGAGCTAAAGCCTCAATACCCGCTAAGCCAACAGCAGTCACTTTCATTAAGTCTTTGGCAATGCCACGATAACCTTTTTGGGTTTCATCCCATTGCTGATCATTGGTTTCTAATGTCGTCAGACTGACATTTTCGGGCAGGGCATTACCATCTTTGGATTTTAAACTGCCATCCGCTTGGCGTTCGAATTGTTTATTGCCAATATAAATATTGTCTTGAGCTTGTATATCATTGGCTTGCAGCTCGATATTTTTACCGGCATTGATATCAACATTTTTGCCAGCTTTGAGCTGTGTTTGTGCAACATCTTCGTCGATATATCCTGATTGACGGTTTTTAAATTGAATTGTATTTTTCTTGGCTGTTTCCGTGCTCTTTATATCAGTATCAATATCTGACAAAAGTTTTACATTGCCTTGGTTTGCCGTAATTTGAATGCTGTCTTTCGCACCAGCTTGCAGGTGCGTGGCTTGAATATCTCCTGTTTGGCTATTGATCAGGATATTGCCACCCGATTGGATGTCGGTTGCAATCGATTGACTGGTCGAAGATTGGATTTTTTTATCTGTTGTAGAGAAGCCACCTTTTTCTTGGGCTGCAAGCTGAGAACTGCGTTCATCTCGTCCATTTTCGATCAAGACATTTTGTCCAGCATCAATCACTACATTGCCCGACGTACTGTTCAAGGTGCTGGCTTTAATCTGAGTATTGGCACCACTTTGCAGGGAAATATTTCCTTTCGCCTGAATCTGCGTCCCTACATCTCGACTCGAAGCATTCAGAATCTGATCCTTGTCACCTGCTGAGCTTAAATCACTGCGACTGACATTCACCGTAGAAAGATTCAGGTCTTGTCCCGCTTGGATCGCAATGCTACCTTGGCTTTGTAGATCTGATGCAGTCAGATTGATATTATTCTTGGCATTGGCAACCAGCTGACCATCCGCATCTTGTACATACAGCCCAGCAACACGGCCAATGTTTTCAGCGCTAAATTCACTTAAACCGTGCTTATTTTCAGTTTTAATCGTCGTGGTGATGTTGTTAATGTCTCGGCCCGCATCAAGGGCAAGGATTTGATTGGCGGTCATTGTCCCACCAATATTATTGATATCGGTGTGTGCTGTCGCAAAGACATCTCGACCTTGTATTAAGCCACCCACGTTATTAATGTTATTGGCTTCAAGACTCACCAATTGGCGTCCAGCAATACTGCCTTGGTTGTTTAAATCCCCACTCAGTTTTAAATTGACCGTCTCGCCTGCAATCAAGGCACCTTTGTTGTTTAAGTCCCCCGACTGTACCGCAACATACACTTTCGGTACCAAGACTTGGATTTTTTCGCCATCAACGGTAATGGTTTCTGTCACCAGCCACACCATATCACTGGTCAATCGAGCAATCTGTGCTTCTGAGAGCTTCACTCCAACACTTAAATTAAGATCTTTGGCAGCACTTACCCCAGAATCCATCAAGGCTTTGAATTGATCCTCGAAGTTCGTATAACCATCTAAATAAACTTGACCCGTCAGTTGTGCAATTTGGTCATTGACCAGTTTTTGCTCGTAATAACCATCCCCTAAACGTTTTTGCATATTTTGTGGGTTGGTCGTGAACATTTGCAGCATGTAATCACTGCCTAACCAATTTTTATAATTGGTAAAGGCATCGCTGCTTTCAATCAAAGGGCGGTTATTATTTTCTTTATTAACGCTGTATAAGGATTGCAGCGGTAAGCTGAGTTCTGAGGTATCACCATTTAATGTGCCTTGGTGAGCACCATCATATTTCACCACATCAAGTTTTATTGGCGTTACGATATCAGCTGGATTATAGGGTTTAACACTGTTCCACTTACTTCGTTTACTTGTACCTAATGTATTCCAACCTACATAGTGATACTGTGATGTCCCCGTTTTAATCACACGATGCTCACCCTCAGCATCAATATTATTCACTTCATTTTGTTCAATATTAATGCCTTTCGTCGCTAGAATTTGGCTCTTGTCATTGGTCAGGCTTTGGCCTTTTAGCGTCAGTGTGCCACCTGAAATAATCTCCGCTGGTGCACTGGAATCCACATAGTGTTGGGTTTCGTACTGGTTGTAGATATATCGGGTATAGTCTTCATATTTTTGACCATCCAGATAAATGCTGTCATAACTGCCACGACCTGTAATATGCGATGAATCAAGAATTTCAGCGCTTCCAGCACCTTGATAAGCGGTCACATCTTTGCGGGTTTCTGGTATTTCTTTGACACTTGAACTGAAATGCAAATTTCGGTTGGTCAAAATATCCACGCCTAAGTACATATCACCCACGGATTGAATACGTGCACTGGCATTGTCTAATAATGCGGCAGAGCCTTCTGCCATATGGTTTGCATTGAGTTGTCCACCAACAGTCAGCGCACCTTCGCTGGCAATTAAGGCTTGTTCTCGGTTTTCAATTTTTCCGCCTGCAATATCTAAGCGTTGACGTGCCGCAATCGTGCCTGCTTTGACATCGCCATTGGTTTGCTGTTCTGCATTGAGAAGATGCGCGGCTTGCAGGGCAATATGGTCACCATAGATTTGACCTGTACCCACGTTTTGGATGCCTTGACTGGCATCAATACGAGTTAAACCTTGGCTATTAATGAGGCCGGTATTGTTGACGTTTTCAGCCTGAATGCGTTGATCGCCTAGACTTAATATCTTGCCATTATTGTTTAAATCTTTTGCTTGAAGATTTAAACTCGCTGGGGTGCTATCGACTTTATTTTCTGCAACTACTGCACCGCTATTTTGCAGCTCGCCATTGGCACTGATTTTAATATGCCCGGCTGAAGCAAACACTTGCCCTGCATTGTTAATCCCAACCCCTTGTTCGGTACTGATTAAACTGATTTTGCCCGCATACATTCCGCCTAAGTGACTGGTATCAATGGCAAACTGTGGCACAGTGCCTGCCAACCCCGAAGCCGCCTGTATCGCACCAGCCTGCGGATTAACTTCAATATCATTTTGTCCAGCAACCACCGTCAATTCTTTAGCCCAAATCCCCGCATTGATCTGTGCAGCACGGCTGAGTAACTGGGTATAGTCGGCTTTACTGGCATCCAAGCCCTGACCTGTGATGTTAATCACCCCGTCACGGACTTGATAACCTGTCACTTGTCCATTTTGAATATTCGGATTGGCGGTACTTAAAGTCACCCCACCTGCATTGATAAAACCGCCACCATCGACATTAATCCCAGCTTGGTTGGCAATGATCACATCTGCTTTACGTCCACCGACCTCTACATAGCCATTTAAGTGACTTGGATTGCTGCCGTTCACCTGATTAACAATGACTTTGGCTTCACCGCCTGCAAGCCACGGATTGGCTTGGATATAACCCCCAAGCTGCGTTTGAGTATTTTGGCGGCTGTTATTTAAAATGACACCGTTCTGATTCACATCAAATTGCTGGTAGTGATTCACCGATACCCCAGCTTTGCTTGGGGTTTGAATATTCACCTGCGTTGTGCCATTGGCACTGTTCAATATCGTTGGACGCTGATTGCCTGCCGCATTCGAGTCTGCAACAACATTGCTGTGCGATACACCAATAGATGCATTGATCAGGGCAGTGCCTGTAATCAGCATCAATGAAAATGAAAGAACTTTTAAAGCTAAACTTTTTTCAGAAGCAACGACTGGTGTTTCAAGATCAACCGCTTTATTATTCTGTGTTGAGGCTTGTCCTGCAGCTGCGACATTTTCTGCAACAGCAATCATTTCACCACGGGTTTGACTAAAAATCGTTTTATAGCAGTTCTTATTCATTTTTCAATTACCAATGTGTCTTTATTTGGGAGATTTTTTCGCTTTAATACTACGAGCTCATTTTTTAGTTTGTACTTTTCTTTAGATCAGAATGAATAACTGGCACTAAAACCATAATTCAAATCATAATTTTGGAAATATTCAGGCTTCTTGATTGGTTTACCGATAAATATATCGTAGTAAAAAGTGCCACCCACCTTAAATTGACCACGTAGCCCCATCGCACCACCCACAAGGGTTTTACCTAAAAGCCATTGGGCAGATTGACCATCAACATGCCCAGCATCCAAGGCCATATAGAATTGATGTGCGGGAAAAATAGACATGGCTAAATCATTGCGCCAGTAGAAGCCACGGTCTGCTGCTAGGGTTAGGTCACCATCAAAACCGCGTACTGTATACCTTCCACCAATGGAAAGCCGGTCTTGGATGGTCAGCGGGGTGTCATTGTATTGCGCTCTAAAGGCACTTGAGTAGCTATATTGCTGGTTCTCAAATTGGAACGGAACATTCAGATTGGCATCTAGCGTCCAGATCTTCATCCGTGATGTACCTTCGTTCAGCGCTTCCTCAACTGCTGGTAATGAATCGAATGCACCTGTGCCTCGCTTATACCCTAGACTCAAATCCAGCACTGCAAATTGAATATATTCACGATGATCAAGGTTTAACTGCCAACCCGCAACATCTCTGCGCTGTATGGTCAGTTCGGCATCATCAATATAGCTTTTAGATTCTCGATGCCAGCCTTTCAAGGTCGCTGAGGTTTTACGCTTGGCATCCCGATAAAGCAATCGGGTCAAGCCTAAGTCTTGAGTCTGACTTTCTCCATTATAGTTATAGACATTATTGGTGCCTGCAACAGCTTGGTCATAATTGTATCGACTCGCATTGGCGCTGATCAGCCAGTTTTTATAAGGGACTGAATAATGAAGGGCATAGTTATGGGTTCCGCTCTTCACAGTGGTTCCATTTTGATCCGTAATCTCTTGCTGATCTGCTAAGTTACGGCCCATGGTGACGTAAAATAAGTCACTTCTAAATAAAGGGTTATCGACTGAAACGGTGATGTTACCTTGGTATTTACCGGTTTGACGACTACCGGCATCATCAGCACTTAAGGTCACGCGAATTGGAATTTTTCGCTGTTTCCATTTGACGATAACATCACTTTGATTGGGCGCATCTGCAGGAATAATTTGAATATCAGCTTCCGCTGTAGGCAGTCTTTTTAAGTTTTCTAAGCCTTGCTCTAAGTCACGTAAATTGAGAATATCGCCACTCTTCATTGGAAAGATATTTTTGGCATATTGAATTCGGCCTGCTCGGGTATTTTCCTCATCACTTAAATCGAGTTTGATTTCTCGAACTAATCCCGGAATGACGGTGAGTTTTAATACGCCTGTACTTAAGTTTTGAGGTGCAGCCAATATTCGTGTCGTAGTAAAGCCTCGGCCAATGATGATGTTCTGCGTTTGCGTCATCAACAGATTAATTCGCTGCTCACCCATGCATAAACCTGGAGTAAAACTTAAATCTTTTAACGCTTGTTGCACATATTGATCAAAATGCTTACTCATTTCGCCATCAAGTTCAACTGTCTTGATTTCAAAACAATTCTGATCTTCAAGGTCGGTAAGTTGTACAGCTTCTTTTTTTTGGATGACATCTAAATTAACATCACGTTCTGGTTGTATAATTTTTTCTAGTTCTGCTTGGCGCTGCTGGTTTCGAATCAAACCATCTATCGCTGGATCAAATGTTTCTGCAAATGCAAAAGGAGTAACAACAAAACCACCCAAAGTAAGCAAAATACTTTTTAATACTATATTTTTTTTGAACATAAATTTATTGCATGTTAAATTTTGCGCAGAAATTAACAAATAATGACCAAATATTCAATGGTATTTTATTTTTCAATTTCTCCCATTAGATTGTACCCCTCAATAGACACTTAACTTTCATTCTGCAGGACACCTTCACTTGCCACATGTGTCGTTGATAGCCAATCTGACCATTGTTCTTGATATAACTGTACCATATGAGCACTTGGCTGTTTTTTCGTAAGCGTCCGCTGAACACACCTTATGAATTCATCCTATAAGCCTTAATTTAGTCCCCACTTAAAAACAAGTGGGGACTTAAATTTATGACGACAAATAATCAGACATCCATCGCATCTCTAGCGAAAAAACGAAGAACATACAGTGCTGAATTTAAACAGCAGATCGTTCAGGCTTGTAAAGCACCTGACGTTTCAATTGCTTCGGTCGCTTTGCAACATGGATTGAATGCAAATCTTGTATCCAAATGGATTCGCTTATTTGATGGTAAACCAAAGAATGATCGCTCACCACCACCGAATAAACCTGCATTTATTGCCTTATCCTGCTCTGCACCATTAGATCCTATTTCTACTAATATGTTAACGGTTCAAATTGCTTTACCTCACTCAAAAGCAGAAATTGGCTTTGTGATACGGGTCTGATTTTTCTTGATAAGCTGTGGCTCAAATTTACCCTCACGATCTCTAGGGGTATCTAGTTCAAACTCACCATCATCAGTCAGTAGACGCTTCGTTGTGTAACCATTGCGAGCATTTTTACCTGTTCGTGGACTATTCTTTTCGTAACCTAAATGGTCGGTGAGTTCCGCATTAAGGGCAGTTTCAACAGTCAATTTCTTTAAAGCCCGACTAAAATTATTGAGATCGAGTTCGGTTTTTAGGTTCTTGGCTAACTCTTTAGCGAGTGCCAACATTGCTTCATCTTTCATGGTAAACACCTTTTGTTTGACCCCAACAACGTTGGGGGAGTTTAAGCGTTTACATAGTTTTATTTACAGTCTCAACAAATCCGAAAACAAGGCATCACCATTGCTCATCTAAGGAGTAGACCCAGATACGATATTAGGCATATTTAGGTTTTTTGTCGTGTACAGAGTCAAAAAAGATAGAATCTGGATTTTTATTACATTTACTATCCGTATACTTCAACAGCAGCTTTGAATGTTTCACTTAACCTTAAACTTTTTTTAAAATTAAATATATTTACATATACGTTCTAAAATTTGATATAATTTATTAAAACTTTAGATTCCAAGTGTAAATAATGAGAAGCGCTAATATTCGACGTGATGGCTACTTAAAATTTCTGAATACATGGCAAGACCGTGATGTCATTAAAGTACTTTCAGGTGTGCGTCGCTCTGGAAAATCCACCTTATTGGCAATGTTTCAACAAATCCTAAAAGCACAGGGTGTACAAGCCGAAAACATCATTGCCATCAACTTCGAATTTATGGAATTTGAAGAACTCACCGATTACCGTAAACTACATGATTATGTATTGTCCAAAGTTGATAAAAGTAAAAAAAACTATGTTTTCTTAGATGAAATACAACATGTTACAAATTTTGAGAAAGTAGTCGACTCTTTATATGTTCGGGATTATATCGATTTATATATTACAGGCTCAAATGCATTCTTTCTAAGTGGAGAACTTGCGACTTTACTTACAGGACGCTATATCGAGCAACATGTTCTACCTCTGTCATTCCAAGAATTTAAACAGTGGCATATTGAAAATAATCCGATCATCCAACAATTATCAAATCGTGATTTGTATGCCATGTATACGCGCAGTAGTTTCCCTTATACGCTTGCCATGACTAGCCAGCAGGAAACTTATGATTACTTGCAAGCAGTCTATGCCAGTGTAATGTTTAAAGATGTTATTCCCCGTTTGAATACTGCCGATATTAACTCTCTCGAGCGTGTCGCAAGATATTTGGCAAGCGTGACAGGCTCACCTATTTCCATCAATAAAATTAAAAATACCTTTGTTTCAAGTGGGGTTAAAATTTCATTTGAAACAGTAAAACGCTATATTCAGGGCTTACAGGACAGTTTGTTATTTTATAGTGCCGCACAATTTAAAGTACGCGGGCGTGAGTTATTACAATCCTCTGAAAAATACTATTTAGTTGATGTCGGATTGCGCCGGATTATGTTGCCTGATGCTAATGCTGATCAAGGTCATATCTTAGAAAATGTGATTTATCTTGAGCTTGTCAGACGAGGTTATACGGTCTATGTAGGGCGGGTTGATGAATATGAAATTGATTTTGTTGCTGTCGATACTTTACAGAATTTAACTTATTATCAGGTGGCATTAGAAACGCTCAATGAGGAGACACTCAGCCGAGAGTTACGTCCATTACAGAAAATTTCTGATTCGTATCCCAAGTATTTGCTTACCTTAGACACGATAGGGACTGAAGCGAATTATAATGGTATTGTAAAAATGAGTGCTCTCGATTGGTTGCTATCTGAAAATAAGTAAAGTTGAGGGTAGACATGGATACACTTATTTATTAATTAAAACTCAAAGACTTTTCAGCATTAACCAAGAGTGTGATCAAGCATAATTTCTGCTCCATTTGTGATGGATTGATTTACCTCGACTCGATTTCTATCTGATTAAGATGTATGGTCCGCTTGCATCATGTGAGGACAGGAAAAGGCGAAACGGCTACTTTTTGCATGTGATTAGATAGTTACGGCTGTTATAATCCGTTACTTAACGGGGGATTAATATGTTTAAAAATTTATTACTGAGTTTATTTGTGGCTGTTCCACGGCTTTGTTGCATAAAGATTTTGTAAGCTTCTGATTTAAATAGGTTTGTATGAATTTCAACCTAAAAATTAATGAACAAAATCAGTTGGTTATGTATTTATGCAACAAAGCCTATGTTAGAATATTTTTTTATCGATAGTCCAACATTAAAATTTCGTCTATCTGCGGGCTCAAAGAAACGATTATTACTATCATTGACAATCACGGAACCCACATAGTTTCGATCTAATAAATTATCTAGTCGTGCATAAGTATTTACTTTCCAGTCTTTATTGACCCACAAATAGCCAACATTTGCCGCAACGACCGTATAACTTGGTGCAGTATCAGAGTTGATATCATCGACATAAATCTTGTCCATATAACGTGCTTCTAAGCCTGCCTGAAATCCCTGCTCAGGTTGCCATGCCAAGCCTACAAAAGCTTGATTCTTGGCAATACCTGGAATATATGTTCCTTTTTGTATCAGCGGTTTGGTTGTGGTCGCTGGAATATCAGCATCAAAAGTCGCATCTAAATAACTATAACTGGTTCGAATATTGAGTGCTTGCCAGAGCTGTTTTTGCCACGATAACTCTAAGCCTTCACGTAAGGTTTTTTCTGCATTACGAAATGTGCTTCGCCCGCCATTGGCATCGTCAGGCACAATGTCATTTTTAGTTTCAGTATGAAATACAGCAAAAGTAAATAACCCTAAGGTATTCTGCGATTTTAAGCCAAGTTCTACGGTATCACTGGTCGCAGGTTTTAAATTAAAGTTAATGCCTGAAGTCCCTACTGTAAGATAGGCCATCTCGGTAAAGGTTGGTGTTTCGAAGCCTTTGCCATAGCTAGCATAAGTATAAAGCTCAGGTAATATATCCCAGCCTAAAGCGACAGTTGGAAGTAACTTTTGATAATCTGTTGAACCACTGTCATCACCATTGCCTGTGGTTTAGTCATGGTGCTGAAGCTATTTCTGATGTCTTAATTCTATTACCTGCAACACAGTACATTTAAGTTGATGATGCTACTAGCAATGTTTTAACTATTGGAAAATATTACAGTAATTTAAATTATTTGGGGGAATTTTCAATAAACATAAATTTCGACACGTCACATTGTGTCGTTAGTAAGTAGGATGATTCAATCACTTCAAACTTAGCATTGGTATAACCCTGCCCTATGAGACAGCTTCATAATAAGGCTGCTTATATCTAGAATACTGTGGCAGTTTAAAGTTTTATTTTAATTTTACCTCAAACCACATTTGATAAATAATGAAGAAAACCTAGATATAACCCCCACAAACTACTGATATTTTTAATTTGCTAAAATTTTACATTGATCATATTTCATTCATGTAATTGTCATTTTTGCTTCTTATGATGAAGCTTTTTAAACATGATGCTTCAAAAAAATGAAAAAAAAACCACTAACCTTAGCTTTATTAGCTTCGACAATTTTATTAACCGCATGTACTGATGATGGGGACAATGGTCAAAATGGATTGAATAGTTTGATTCAACAGACGCCTTTAGTACTTGGAAATGATGATTGCTGGAGTGCTGGAACACGTATTGAAAGTGGTTTGGATAAAAATCAAAATGGTGAGTTGGATGCGAATGAAATCCAGCAAAGCTCCATCCAGTGTGGTCCAAACTTATTTGCCCAAGGGGTTGCATTGCCTTACCAAAACTTAACAAGCTTTAAGGCGAATGGAACAACTATTGCGAGTGCATTTACACTTCGACAGGGTGGCTTTGGCTCTGATGTTGCTGCCCATCCTACGAACAATAAACAATTTTACGCAATCACAGATCGTGGCCCAAATGCTGACTATAATGATGGCGTGAATGGTGCTGGTAAGATTTTTCCAATGCCAGACTATATACCTAAAATTGGGTTGTTTGAGGTACAAGATGATGGCTCAATCAAACTCATCAAAACGATTTTATTAAAAGATCGTGATGGAAATAATATTAGTGGATTACCGAATACTGCTGCACTAGGTGGTACAGGCGAAACACCTTACGATATTCATGGCAAGGTCATCGCTAAAGATCCATCAAAGCCTTATGACCCAATAACGAACCCTATCAAACTTGATGATTACGGTCTCGATTCTGAAGGTTTGGCAGCATTGAATGATGGTACATTCTGGGTGAGTGATGAATATGGTCCTCACATTGTGCACTATGATGCCAATGGAAAAGAAATTGGTCGTATTAATCCTTTTGTAAATGATGTGCGCAATACCTTCACTTTACCGCAAGAATTTAGTTATCGTCGTGCCAACCGTGGTATGGAAGGTTTAACTATTACACCTGACCAAAAAACATTGGTTGGGATTATGCAATCGACAATGGACTTACCGACTAAAGCTGTTAATAAATCAACCTTAACACGTATTGTGACGATCAATCTTGAAACAGGAAAAGTTGCTCAGTATCTCTATCGTCAAGAAATTGATGCTAACTCAAACTCAGCTATTATTGCGATTAATGATCATGAGTTTTTAGTACTGGAACGTGATGGCAAATTCCTTAAAGACGATCCGAATATCATGAAACATGTTTATCGTATTGATCTGAAGGATGCTACCAATTTGGAGGATATCGCAACTCAGGGCGATCTAGTGCAAGATCCTAAACTTGGTTTAACGATTGCAGGTAAAACCCTCGAGCAATATTTCATCAATAACGATAAAAAATGGGAAGCATTACAAGCACTAAATATTCAGCCAGTAAGTAAAACATTGGTATTGGATATGGGTAAACGTGTAAGTTATGCGCATGACAAAATGGAAGGTCTATGGTTGATTAACCGACAAACTCTTGGCATTGTGAATGATGATGACATGGGTCTTTGGACAACCAATGGTTTAGAGCAAAAGTATTTGGATAATGTGGGCATGCGTGTCGATACACCTACCTTATATATTGCCGATAAGTTAAATCTTTTCAACCCATAACAATGAATGAAGCCCAAAAGCTAAAACTTTTGGGCTTTTTAAATTCAACTTTTGTCTAGAGAGAAAAATGAGAATAACTCAATCGGCTTTGATAACTTTCTTGGCAATTACAGTGCTACCATCGCTGAGCTATGCATCTCCCAAAGTCACATCTCGCGAATACAAAGTACTATTAGATCCCATAAATTTTAATTATGGAAATGAAGCAAGCAGCATAAATAGCTATTTTTCAGCGGTGAAAAATGCGATTGAAAATAAAATCAGTCGTGACGTAACTGGTGCTATGATCTTTGATACACAAAGAGAAATCCGCTTTTACGATACTCAAGGAAGCTGTACTTTAAAAAATATGGGATACAGCTTCAGAGAGCGTAATGAAAATGGTACAAAAGAAGTAACTTTAAAGTATCGTGGATATGACCATTATATTGCTGACTTCAAAGATTTGACTAGCAATGTATCAGGCGCAAAAACTAAGCTAGAAGATGACATTACTCGTAAAGATAACTTGAGTTTCCTTGTAGTTGCAAGCAAGTCAACAACCGTACCAACCTCGCGAACCATTAACGATTTTGAGGATATCAATATTCTATTTACTGGCTTCAAAAATGACTATAATTTTAATAATAGTCTAGCCCTGAATCAAGTTGGTGGTCTAACTATCTATGAACGAAAATATAGTGGTGCAACGATTGATTTAGGTGAATTCGATGCAGATTTAGAGTTAAGTTTATGGTATACCCTATTGCCTTACGGTAGTCTAAAACCTGTTTTAGCAGAAATTTCGTTTAAATATTCAGATCCCAATGCGAATTTCACAAGAAAAGTAGTTGATCGTGCTGCTTTAAGCTTCAGTGCTTTAAAAGGTTTAACCCAATATAATGCACCAACTTCGACAGCAACAAAGACTCAGTTTGTGTACCAATATCAATCAAATTTCTGCAATTAGCCTTCATACACATCTAGAAAATTTAACCTGATAGAAACAATAAAAAATGGGTAACTGTCAGATCAGGTTTGAGATACAAGTTATCCTTCTCTGCCCCAATTTCAAGCCCAATATTTAAAGCTTGGGCTGTTCTAAACACATTAATCACACAGCCTAAACCGAGTGAATAAATCGGCTGTCTTAATAGAACAACAACAGCACCTAGAATATGCTCAACTTCAGCCACAGTTTCAGGCTCGTATAGGTATTTTCCGTTCGCTTCTACGTGATTGTCAGTTTAGGACGCAAACTGGGGCTCATCCCGCCTGCACGTCCAACGCACAGCTTGGGGTATGAAGAATCACTCTATTGGTTCAGAGTATTGGCCTTCTTCGATGGCAAACGCAGCCGCATGTCGAAAAGGCCCATCAGGCGAAAATAGCAAGCCCCCCATTTGATCACTTACCGTGGCAGTTGGGACAATGGGGCAACACTTGATATGCCGAGCTTAAGAGGGTGAATAAGAGGGATGTGAACCGCCCCAAGGAATGGGGCAATTGGGGATGCGGTAACAACTCCTAACCGCATCAAGAATACCAAACTTGCAAAAGTCCCAAATTGGGACTAATATCTATTTATGAGAATTATCGCACTATCAACCTTAAAAACATTTTGGGAAGACAGCTCAGAATACATTGACGCTAAAGAGCCAACGTTAGCTTGGTATAGGCATGCATTAAACGCTGATTGGGGAGCACCGGCGGATGTGAAACAGGACTTTAGAAATGCCAGCATCCTCAAAGATGGGCGTGTCGTGTTTAACATTGCCGGTAATAAATACCGGTTAGTTGCTTGGATCAATTATGCGTACAAAGTGGTTTACATACGGTTTATCGGCAGCCATGCGCAATACGATAAAATTGATGTACAAACGATTTGAAGCCAAAAGGTAGTAACAAGAGGTAAATATAATGGACATCAGACCTATTAAAACAGATGCCGACTACCGCGCGGCATTAAACGACATCGAAAACCTAATGATGGCGGAGCCTGATACCGTCGAAGGCGAAAAGCTGGACATTTTGGTTACGTTAGTCGAGGCCTACGAAGCAAAGCATTTTCCAATGGATTTGCCAGACCCTGTTGAGGCAATAAAGTTTGAGATGGAGCGCAAAGGCTTAACCGTTAAAGATCTTGAACCCATGATAGGTAAAAGCAATCGTGTTTATGAAATCCTAAACCATAAGCGATCACTCACGCTAAAAATGATTTGGAAACTTCATGAAGGGTTAGGTATTCCAGCAGAGTCGCTGATCAAGCCACCGCAAGTTCGCGCTTTATAGTGCTGCGAATCAAAATTAGTTTGTTATGAATGACGCTCGCTACCCAAACATTTCTGCTATTGATAACAGGCTAGCTGAGCTTGAAAATGAAAAGCAGCAGCTTCTCGCATTAAGAGAGGCTTTGCGTAGCGCTCAAATCGAGCGTTCAGTACAGACATTCACGCCAGAACAAAAGGTCGCCTTATTCAGACAACGATTTCGTGGAAGAGAGGATATCTTTGCCAATCGTTGGCAAAATCAACAGGGGCGCAGTGGCTATTCCGTAGCCTGTGATAATGAGTGGGTAAGCGGGCTATGCAACAAACCCCGCATTAAATGCCAAGACTGTTCACACCGAAAGTTTAGCGAATTAAACGAGCACATTATTTACAGGCACCTTGCCGGTCATCAAGTGGTTGGTCTGTATCCACTACTTAAAGATAATTCGTGCTATTTGTTGGCAGCCGATTTTGACAAAGGCTGTTGGCAAGAAGAAGTCAAAGCAATGTCTAAAGTGTGCCAAGCGTTTGATATTCCGCACGCGATAGAAATCTCGCGTTCTGGCAACGGGGCTCACTTATGGATATTTTTTGAAACCAATATCCCAGCGAACCATGCTCGGGCACTGGGTTTCGCTTTGCTTGATAAAGCCATGGAAATATTTCCAAATCTATCGTTTGACTCCTATGACAGGCTCTTTCCTAACCAAGATGTACTTCCTGAAGGCGGGTTTGGCAATCTCATTGCGTTACCACTTCAAAAGGAGGCTCGCCTTTCAGGTCGTAGTTGCTTTGTTGACAGTGACCTGAATGCCATCGATGATCAATGGCGGTACCTTGCTGAGCTTAAAACGCTCACTCAGTCGAGTATTGACCAACTCATAACAACTATTTCACCCAACACCCTATTACTGTCCGAGCAAGGGCTAACAGACAACCGCCCTCCTTGGGAAATCACAGCCAAAGCCGCACCAATAAAATTAGAGTCTTTGCCGAAAAACGTGACCATTACCTTGGCCAACCATATCTACTTTTTGATGAGCGAGTTACCTGGGCCATTACTGGCCGGACTAAAGCGATTAGCTAGTTTTTCTAATCCTGTGTTTTTTAAAACACAAGCGTTGCGCTTTTCAACCCATGGCATTCCGAGGTTTATTTCCTGTGCTCGTATTGAAAACGGTTATCTAGCACTACCGCGAGGCTGCCTCGATGATGCGATTGCTTTGCTACAAGAGCAAAACATTTCGCCACTATTTGACGATAAGCGTGAAATTGGTAAACCATTATTAAAGCTTACCCCTGAGTTCACTTTGCGAAAGAACCAGCGTGACGCAGTGGCCGCAATATCTAAACATGACTTCGGTATTTTGCATGCGCCAACTGCATTTGGAAAAACGGTTACTGCCATTGCTATGATCGTAAAACGCAAAGTAAATACCCTCATACTGGTTCATAGCCGACAACTGCTCGAACAATGGCAAGAGCGCTTACGCACGTTCCTACCCGAAGTAACCATTGGCAGTATAGGCGGAGGTAAAAGAAAGCCGAGTGGCATTATCGACATAGCCACCTACCAAAGTTTGGTTAATAAAAAAGACAATTCCATCACTCCTCTCATTCAAGACTACGGCCATATTATTGTTGACGAATGCCACCACCTATCTGCACCAAGGTTTGAAATGGTACTCAACGAGGTAAGAGCAAAATATGTATTGGGCCTTACAGCAACACCAGAGCGACAAGATGGTCATCAAAAGATCATTTTTATGGCGGCAGGGCCTATTCGCTACAAAGTGAAACAAAGCCCTGATGAGCAATTTACTCAAACCGTGATGATTCATCAGCTCTACGATGTACCAGCAGCAGAGCTTATAAAAACAGATGAGCGCCCCAAAATAAGCGATGCCTACCGCTGGCTCGTCAATAATGAGCAGCGCACTTCAAAAATCGTCTCAGACGCCTACGAGTGTGTTCAAAATGGCGGACACCCGTTAGTCCTTACAGAGCGTAGAGAGCACGCAGAATCCATACACTCACGACTTACCGAAATGGGTATAAGCACTGTCGTACTTAAAGGCGCCATGAAAGCTGCGGAACGCAAGAACGCTGACAATCATCTGCAATCGGCTCAAGTCGTCGTCGCAACAGGAAAATATGTAGGCGAAGGGTTTGACCTACCAAGACTGGATACGTTGTTTTTGGCCATGCCCATCTCATGGAAAGGAACATTGGCTCAATATGCCGGTCGTATTCATCGTGAATCGGAAGGCAAAACACAAGTCACTATTCACGACTATGTGGACTGCACTCTCCCTATGCTGCAACGCATGTTTAAAAAACGCGAGAAAAGCTACAAGGCTATGAGGTACGCCCTTGAGTACATTGATGACAACAGTAACAAGCAACCTTCATTGAAATTAGAAAACATCCCTTCACCAAATACCAAGCCAAAATAAACAGCAGCACTTCATTAAACACTTCCCCATGCCTTTACCCCCATACGCCAAAACTGAGCTAAATCAGCTGTGGTTTGTGCTCCACAATTGGAAATAAATTCAGCAATCTCTAAGTAGCTGGCACCTTGAGATTGTTCACCATCATAGTATTGAAGCTGTGTCATGGCCGACGAAAAATGCAGCCGCTTGTCACCGTCGCGGTCAAACCGTTTTGTTAAGAAGGTATGGTGCTGTGACGAAAATTGCCTCATCTCACTTGGAAACATGTCAACACCTGCCGCTAACGCCAATTCATAACAGACCATCTCCCACGCGCCCACATCATGGGTATCGTTTAAATTGGGAAACTTAGCAATCCACAAGTGGTCTTGTTCATCTGTGACACAAGCTTTGGGCCTTGCACCACCTAATGATGAGCCTGGAGAAATCAGCATTTTCAACCAGCGGTAATACTCGTCACTGTCGATGTTATCGTCTTTTTCAATCTGCATTGCTGCATGCTCTAGCTCTCGCAAAGAAGCCATTGGCGGCGCAGCAAATTCAGAATTGTCGTCCAAAAAAGCATTCGAGCCTGTTCGCTTAAATCGAATACCACCCATCCGGTAAGAGTCATTTACGCCCAGCAGGTAATCCAATTCGTTTAATCGACTTGTTGCTCGAATGCCTTTGCGCGCCTCAATCGCCGCACGCCGCTGCATTAAAATACGCCCCCATCTATCAGGCGATGAATCAAGAAATGCGCGGAAGCTTTTATCGACTTCATCGTTTTAGAGTACACCGGAGTGGAGGGTCAGGATGGGATCAATTTGCAAGCGATAGGCTGAGGTTAAAAATGCTTTATCGTAGGCAAAACTAAACACGCCACCTCGGCTTGAATCGCTGTAAGAAAGCAGCCCTATTAGCAAAGGTGCTTCAATTGGCTGCCAGTCGGCATAGACTTCAACGATTTCACGGCTCATCTTGAACCTTCCAGCAATTTTATGTTTTGCAGCTTGATACCCACTTCATCATGGGCGGCCATTTCTGCAAAGTTGCTTTCCATGCCAAGAACGGCCATCACCTTTAAGTAAGTGCCTATGGCAACGCCCGGATCACCGGCTAAGACTTAATTCACGGTTTTATGATCAAAACCAGTACGTTCACACAGTAGCTTTTTGGTAAAACCACGTCTTTTCATCGCCAACAGCAAGTCTTCACCAAACTGCGTCAGGATTTTACGCTGCTTTGGAAACAATATATTGTGTAAGTCACGCTTAGCCATATCACCAACCAAAGGGACTATATTCCCACTTTACTCAATATAATTGGATTTATATCCTACTTTTAGGTTTAGCTTGCGCGTTGGCCAAGGCGATGATGTGAATCCCTGAATGCCAAAGGTCATCAAATTACACTTTTATGCGCATAAAAATGTAAAATTCCGCACTTTTCTGCGCGTAAAAGTGTAGGCTGAGTTATACTACAGGCAGTTAACAGTCTTAATTGGCGGGAAATGACAATGCAGCGCAACTTACTAAACGCCCTAATAACATGGAAAAATCAACCGGTGCGCAAGCCATTATTGATCGATGGTGCAAGACAAACAGGTAAAACCTATCTGCTACAAGAGTTATTTGGGAATACCTTTGCCAACATCCTTCGTATCGACTTCCTTGAAAACCCTGCCTACAAAGAAGCGTTCGATGGCTCTCTGTCACCTGACGAGCTAGTAATGAATATTGAGTTGTTAACCAACCAAGCGTTCAACCCAGAAACCGATCTGCTGATATTAGATGAAATTGGCGAATGTGAACGTGCCGTTACCTCACTAAAGTACTTTGCTGAAAAAGCACCGTCCTATTTTGTCGCTGCCAGCGGCTCGAATATTGGTTTGCTCAACACCTTCCCTGTGGGCAAGGTAGAACAATACAATTTACGACCACTGACCTTCCAAGAATTTATTTACGCATCCAACGAGCAAGCGCTGATCAAAGCGTTTGATAGTCAAGCAAGCACACCGGCAGTACACACCAAATTGATGGACAAACTCACTGACTACTTTTTTACTGGTGGTATGCCGGAAGCCGTTTCTGCTTGGTATCAGTATAAGGATTCAAGCATTCTAGAGCGTGTTGAAAAAGTCACAAAAATTCATGCCGATTTAGTGGAAGGTTATCGCCGCGATTTTGGTAAGTACGCGGGCAAGGTCGACACCACACTGATTGAATCGGTATTTAATAGCATTCCAGCCCAGCTATCACTTGTCAGCGATGAGTCGGTTAAACGCTTTAAATTTAAGCATGTGCATGAGCGTAAATCTCGTTATAGCGATTTTGAAACCGCGATCCATTGGCTTAACTGCTGCCGCCTAGCTTTGCCAAACTACCCTATTGAAGGATTGCCGAAATCTCCGTTAGCGGCCTATAAAAAAGAAAATATGGTGAAACTGTTTTTGTTTGATGTGGGTCTGCTTAATCATATGCTCGGCAGCAGTTATAAAGAAATTAAGCAACAAAACTATGAATACAAAGGTTATGTGGCTGAAAACTTTGTGCAACAAGAGCTCACTGCCATTGGCGTTGACCCAAGCTATTCATGGAATGACGCCCGTGCCGAAATCGAATTTATTTTGGCGACCGATGAAGGCGATATCGTCCCTGTGGAGGTCAAAAGTGGTAAACGTACAAGAGCAAAATCGTTGGCATCCTACGTTGAAAAATGTACTCCAAGTAAAACCTTTAAGTTAACGGGTACACAAGGCTCATCCGCATTAGAGCAAACCAATATCGTGATGCCTTTGTATTTCACGCAGTATTTACCACAGAGATGGTAAAAGCGCGTTACTTAGACCCCGAGGTCTACACAAAGTGACTTCATAGGTAACAATTTGTAGACCTTTGGTGGGCTTACAACCTTTCAACCAACCCTCAATCGGTTTTTTGCTAACGTCATTTGGCCAGCCTATCGCCTCATCGTTTAAAGCAAATCACTCAAGCGATTTAACAGTGCTTTACGGCTATTATTCGCCACAACAAAGCGCTTAAAACGTTGTTCAAACGCCGCTTCATCAGCTTTGAACTGATAGGCCTCAAACAGCTGATGCAGATAGCGTGATGCCGCATCGTAACCACTGGCGCAAGTTCGATCCGCTTGCTCTTGTGATTGCTGCCAGTAGTGCTCACGTTGATTGTAGATATACGTCAACGCTTTTTCTTTTTCCGCTTTTTCGATAGCTAATTTTTTTGCGAGTGCTGCGGCTTGCTCTTGCTGTAATTGACTTTGCGCTTGCTCAATGAAAGGAGAAATGACGGCGGAAGTTAACCAGTATTGATAGATCTCGTCTGTGTTGACAGGTTCTTTTCGCGTCAGCGCTAAGGCTTGGTGACGGGTTAGCTGGCCTTGCTCAAACAACGTGCGTAATAGCGTGTCTTTCTCTGCTTGCGAGAGATTATGGATCCACGCATCAAGCGTAAGCTGAGTTTGTTTGGCTTGGTGACTGGGTTGTTCGCTCAGCACCATGGCGAGCGCCTTAACCAATGCTAAGGGAATATCATACAGCGCAGCAAACGCCTGCTCCTCTTCCCTGAGGTGCTCAAAATCGAATTGAATTAACGGCACTCGCTCAACGCCATCATTAAAATCAAACGCTTTGAGCCACATTAAGTACACAAGGCGCCAATCCCCTTGCATTAACCCGCCGCGTAAAGCGGCTAAATGCTGGAAAAAGTCGTCAGCATGCTCATCGTCAAAATACTCATCACACTCCTCAAGGGAAAAAATCAGCAACTGCCACTCATCGTTTTCGTGAACATGAAGTCCATCACTTGAAAAGCCAAGTAACGCATCTGGAAGCGTTCCTGCTGGTAGCTTGATGTATACATCGATTGAGCCCCAATCGGCATAGTAAAAACCGATATCAAAGTATTTTAACATCAGCTCAAAAGGCTCGGCCTTTAGATCACTGTAGGTGTAATACACCTGAAAGGCCGTAGCGCTGATCTCGGCACGGCTTGAAATGGCTCTGAGTGCTTGACGTGCTTTAGCATCTAAATACCCATCCAGACGCTCAAATTTATAGTATTGAAATTCGCTCACGGTGACCTTGCTATTTATTTATTGTGAATTGAAAAGTTTGTTTTAACAAAGGCTGTACCTGAATCACTCTGGCGACTTGTTCAGCGTTTATATAACGTCTTGGGTCAATCGTTACAAATCCCCAAAACTGCAAAAATCGCTCAATAAATCGTGATTCGATGAGCATACTTAAGTTTCTTTCTGGCGAGAAGTAATCATCCGTAGGGAATACCAGCAATAGATTAGGGAAAGCTGTCATCACCTCTTTCACAAGCTGCTCCACACTGTTGTGGCTTTGAATACGCCACAGCATAAACAACCAAAAAGTGCGCAAGTCGACATCGTATTCGAAACTGTCCAAATAACCCCAGTTATATTTGCTGATAGCGGCCTCTAACATAGGTTTGAAAAAGGCCTGTATGCCTAGCGCTTGATACTGCTTTTGCGCTGATTTTTTTACATGGTAGCGGCCACTGCGCCGATAAATAATACCGCTAATTTCGGCAAGCACTCGGGTGTAGTGCAAGGCATTAAATTTGTCTTCATTGCTGCCCGAAAACTCGCTGATGCTTATACTACGTTCTAATTGAGCAACGGCAAACTCAGGCAATAACTCACTGGCCTGTTTAACCAACTTAGCCGGTAAGTTGCCTTTACTCGTGGCTTTGAAGGAGCCTTCTTGCGCCATGGCCTCATCAAGAATGAGGGCTAGATAACGCATTATTGGGCTGGCAGAAAGAGAGTCGGGAGTGCAAATTGTCACCCACTTTAATTCATCAAAAGGCGCATAAAGCCAATTGGCCATTTGCGTTGGCGTTACGCCACAAAAATCGGGATGAGGTTGATGATTGCGTTCTTGCACTTTGTGCTGCAAAGCGGCATTGAGTTCATCAAGACTCAAATTTGGGTTCATTGCCAGCATGGTTTCAACATCATCGAAGACTTGGGCATGTTGCTTGGAAACGCTGCTCATACAACAACGTTTAAATTTTTTACCACTGCCACAATGGCAAGGATCGTTTCGGCCGAGCTTCATTACTGTCCCTTCTTATTGTTATAGAAAAAGCGCTGCATTTTCTTGTTTACGCTGCTCCAATGTCTTAGCAATCACGGACATTGTTGTTTTACTGATCCCTTGTTGCTTGGCAAGATACGTAAATTGGCTGATGGCTTCTGCGACTTCTTCAATAACTTGCTTTGCATCATTCCAATTCGCAAAGCCAGCACTAGTAGCAAGTTTTTGCATCACCTTAAGCGATGGCGCTTTGCCATAACCGCCGAAAGCAGTGGCGTGTTCGTTGAATGGATGTGGGCTGTAGGTAACATCGTAAAAAGGTGCAGGGTTCCATTGACCGTCATCCGCTTGCAAAAACGCCCAGTTTTTACTGTGGTCGTCTTGGTTAGACGACAGCAGGTTAAAAACGGCACGGCGAAATTGCAGCTGCCCAGCAGCAGGAGATTTACACAACTGACGGCTGGCTTTGATCAAGTCAATATAATCTAAACTTGGCGTTCGAAAGTCTGCATCCAGCAGCCCGCAAGCGCTGTGCATATGCAAGCGACCTGAACTGCGATTACCGCTTAAACGGGCCTGCTCCGTGACATAATCAAAACGCTTAAGCGCCAACCAGGCAGACGCACCGCTTGTAGTTGGTGCTTCAATGAGTTGCCAGACTGGTGGTTGGCACTTGGCAAGCTCGGCCATTTGCAAATAAACCGCTTCACACAACCCTTCTTCATGCCCGAGCGCGAGATTTTTCGAGGTAAACTTAATCAGCCAAGCCTCATCTCCAGGCTGAGCAAAGGTTCGACAATGCTGAGTTTCCCCTGCAGGCATATAAATCTGCGCCTTAGGCCTTGCTCCACCCGAACTACCACCGGCGACTAATGCGGCCAACACCTGTTGCGTATGCCCATCTAACTCATCGTGATTATCATCCATATAATCTGACATTGAAGCATCGAACAGCGTTTGTGCTTCTAAGCCCAAGGTTGCTAAATCAATGTCCGCGTATGTCGTGGCTGAAAACTCAGACACCGGAGCAAAAGACAGCGCTCCCATGCCTTTATCACCGACAAAGGCCAGTCTATCCATCGCCGTTAATTGATTAGGTAGGATGCCCTTTTGCCGGAAAATACGATCTTGTAACAACATGCCCCAGCCATCGGGCAAACAATCCCCAAATACGCCATGTACACCTTGGTGCGGCGCTTTAGGTGCGGCTTGAACTAGCGTATTCGCTTGCAAGGTAAACGGTGATAAATTGCCAAACTGCTGCAAATAGTCGTCAGTATACTGAAAAAAAACGCCTTGCCGATTCTGCGCCAAGACTCCAACAGATATCTGCTCACCTGAGCTTAGCGTACGAGTAACATTAAGCTTCTGAATCGGTTTAAAACTCATCTTTTAGCACCTCATCAATACTCATGGGTATAGCAGCGCGTTCTTTGCTAAGTTGCGTGAGCTGATAAAGCCTATCTAGCGAATCAAGTGTCTGCCATAGCAACAGCAATTGACGAAATGAAATTTGCCCGGTCAGCTCAAATTTCTTAATGGTGGCCGCAGGTACGCAGCTTCGCTCAGCCAATGCAGCGCGCGACAGCTTTGCCTGCTTGCGTAACTCACGTAAATAAGCCGCATAAGCTTGGCTTACATCGGTATCATCAAGTAAGGTAAAATTCATCCGCAAAGACCAAATGGATACAGTTATATCCATTATAGCGAAATAAAACATAAAGTGGATACTATGATATCCATAATTGCGTAGAGTGTTGAAAAAATCACTCGATAAAGCCCTTCAAAACTGCTATTTTTAGACCCTAACAGCAGCATAAGATTAACCCGTTAGGTCAGGTGGCCTAACTTAAATAAAAAAGTCTCCGACAAACCCGGTACGGTTCAGCCATATATAACTCCATCAACCTGATTTTTTACCATTCGGTTTACCTAATTAATCATCACAAAATTATGTTGGTGATTATTTGGTAAATTTTTAAAAACTTATGTGACCAAAATTAAACGATCTTAATAAACATTAATTCCAATAAAAATATTTTAAAACGTAAGTTATTGATGTTATTGTACTTATATACACAGCAATTTATACAATTTAATGTAAATTATGTTGGTGACTATTGCCAAGGTTGGGGTTTCTTGTAGAGTGGCAACTTCCGCAACACTTTTACCTTCAGAAAGCCAGAGAATAGTTTGGGCACGTTGTCTTTCACGCCAATGTTTTGCATGCTTGGCCAGAAAAATGAGTCATTCTCGCTGTTCTAAACTAAGTGGTACAGAAACAATTCGAGGCATGTGTGAACATCTGTTAACTAAAAAAACTTTTTCGCATGATTAGTTATTTTTGTCAACTTATCGAAATCATAAAGTTTGTCTTCTAAATCGTTTTTAGAAAAAATTTTGCTAGGATGCATGAGGAGTGCAGTGAGAATAGACCATTCCCGATTAGACAACTCGATCGGTTCACCATTAAAGCATACGATGTGCTGTTCCAGGTCCAGTTCCAGCCCACTGTGTGATAATTTCTTATTCATATCTGTCACAGTATTTTTTAAGCCGGCACGTCGGATTAAGGCATGAATACGGGCCAGCAGTTCGTCAAACTCATAGGGTTTAATCAAGTAGTCATCAGCTCCCTGATTCAGCCCATCTACCCGGTTTTGTAATTGATCCCGGGCAGAGATAATCAATACCGGTAAATTCGGAAACTTCTGCCGGATATTTTTTAGCACCAACATGCCATCCATCATTGGCAAACCTAAATCGAGCAGCACAATATCGTAGACCTGCTGCTGTAATTGTTTTAAACCCTCAATCCCATTATTGACCCAGTACACCTCAAACTGATGCAGTTTAAGCAATGTTTCAGTCGACTCGGCAATCATAAAGTCATCTTCAATAATCAGTATTTTATGCATTTCAAGCTCTGTTTTTTAATGATGATGAGCATTGTGCAAGCATATCATTTTTAGCTTCAATCACTTGCGTTTTTATATCCAGCATACTTAATAAGCTGGGGAAAAGATGATCGTGACTGCGTGCCTGTCCGGTCTGTGTTTTTAAACAGTTTAGCTGCAGGGCATTATACTGTTGCCAGGTATCAGAAAACCACATCAGCATTGGGATATGGGTTTGCTGCGTGGGCGCCATGCTATAAGGAGCACCATGCAGGTATAAACCGTGCTCTCCGGTAGATTCTCCATGATCAGACAGATACCAGAAACCGGTTTGATATTGAGTCTGTTGCTTTAAAGTTTCAATGATCTCGGCAAGAACATGGTCTGTATATACAATCGAATTATCATAGCTATTCTTTAATTCTTCTGTACTGCAGCCCTGAATGGCATTGGTATTACAGGTCGGTTGAAATGGCTGATATGGTGCTTTGGAGCGCTTGAAATATGCGGGGCCATGACTGCCCATCTGATGCAGTACAATTAACTGCGGTTTCGAGTTGTTTTTATCCAGATGCGCCAGATAATCTTTCAGGCTATCCACCAGGATTTCATCAAAACATTCACCACCAGCATCACACCATCTCTGTTTCAGTTGGGCTGGAATCTGGTATTTTTGTACGCGGTCACAGGCACCTTTACAGCCCGAATTATTATCAATCCAGGTCACCTGATAACCGGCCCGCTGAGCAATATCCAGCAAACCTTCTCGGTGGCTAGCCAACTGTTCATTATAGTTTTGACGTGTCATCCCTGAAAACATACACGGTACTGAAACAGCTGTGGCAGTTCCGCAAGAACTGACTTGATTGAAATTAATTATCGGTAACTTGCTCAGTTCAGGATTGGTATTGCGTGCATAACCATTTAAAGCAAAACTCTCGGCACGTGCAGTCTCCCCAACCACCAGCACCATCAATTTGGGTTGTTTCTGTATTTGAGCCTGCTGCAGCAGATGGGCATCTTCACCATAAGGAATCAAAGGCAAATTGGCTTTAGGTGCTTTCTTTTTATAGTAGGATACGGTGGATGCAATACTATTTTGCGGGGAAATCATGCCCTTCAGATCGCGGTGCTCGCGGAAGATGGCTGCATAATCGACATAAAAACAGAATAACAGTCCTAGAATCAATACGGCCGAAAACAGACTGCTCAGGCTTTTATGCAACAATTGACGCCCGAAAGATGCAGGCTGAATGTTCAGCATCCAGACGATACACAAAGGAAAAATCACAAAGACCAGCGTCCAGATCACCAGCCGTATTGACCAGAGATCACGGACTTCCCGGGCATCGGTCTGCAGCATATTCTGGATCTGGTCCGGCGTAATAACAACCCCCAGACTATTGACAAAATAAGCACTAAAACCGCCCAGAATGATCAGCACACTGGCCAGTATCTTGGCATTCCATTTCCAGTTCAGCCACTGCAAGACCAGATTGTACAAGCCGATAACTACCAAGACTGTAGCCGCCAATAATGCGTCTGCCTTGAGGTTGGTATAAGGCGTCAGTTGATGGATTTTCTGATAGAAAGCAAAGTTTAAGACCAGTCCCAGCCAAATGGCGAGTAACAGGTTGAAGCGTGCAAGGCTGAGGGGTTTGATCTGGCGTAGACCGGGAAAAGAAGGCAGCTTAAGCATTTTTTTTAGTTCAAAGACTTTAATATGCTTTAGCCTAAAATTTGAATCTTAAAAATGACTTAAAATAATCTGAGAGCTACAAAAACTTATACATATTTTGATTTCAAATCAAATCTGATAAAACCAAAAATGCAGCCCAAGCACGTTGGGGAAAATCCGCAAGTAATGCTCAAGCAAATCATGAGCACAGCCCGAGTATTACTCAAGTCATGCTTGAACCAGGCCCTGGACTGCCACCATTCTCCTAGACAAATTTCGTCTATTCTTTTTGCATAGGAGAGAACATTATGAGTGGACAACGATATACGCCAGCATTTAAATTAAATTTATAAATCAATATGATAAAATCTATTTTTTTGACTATCGTTTTAATAAATATTCAATTTTTTGAAAAATTCAATTCTGACAATCAATCCTCCAACTGCATTTGCACGTTGTAAAGTAATCTTGCCTAAATGAGAGTCAATAATCTGCTTCACAATAGATAATCCCAGACCACTTCCTACTACAGAACTGGCTTGATTTATTCTATAAAAACGCTGAAATATAAATGGGATTTGTGCTTCATCTAGACCTATGCCGTTATCTTCAACCTGTATAAAACTACCATTTCCAATACTTCCACAACTGACTTTAATAATAGGTTTATGTATTGAACTACGATAAAGAATGGCATTTTCGAGTATATTTCTCAACATAATTTCCAACTGATCTGACTGCCCCCAAACGCACACTGAGGTGAGATGCAATTGTAAGTCTACACCTGCTTTTCTGAACTGAATACCCATCATTTCAACTGTACCTTTAACAATATCTACCAAATCAATATTGCTTTTGTTTTGTGTGGCATTCGGTTCAAGCCTCGCTAATGTAAGCAACTGAGTAATCATTCTTGATGCTTTGTCTACTCCTGTAATAATGTCCTGTGCAGCTTCCTTAGACTCCTCATTGGAACGTGCATTTTGAAGTACTTGGGCATGTAAGCGTATAGCAGCTAATGGTGTACGGAGTTCATGAGCGGCATTTGAGGTAAAACGTTTTTCACGTTGCATACTTTCAGCAATCTCACTAAGTAAGGTATTTAAAGAGCTCACTAAAGGTTCTATTTCTTTCGGTACAACTGGCTTAATTGGATTTAAATGTTCAATGGATTGTTTTTCTAAGTTTTGACTAATGCTATATACAGCCAATAAATGACGACGGATCGTGCAAATAATCAACCATAATAATAATGGCAAAAATATGATTGAAACCAAAATCAAAAACAGCAACATATCTTGCTGAATATCTTTTCGAATTGTCCAAACCTGCGCAATTTGTACCTGTATTGTATGCGTACTATCCCAAACAGAATAACTACGATAAGTATTATTATTCAGTTTAATCCAACCAAAATTATCTTGCTGAACAAATGGCTGTGTTTCCACACCAATAGAACGATAAATTAATTGTCCATCACGATGCCAAATTTGAAATACAATTTGGTCATAATGCTCACCCTTAGCTTTTTCAATCACTGTATGCTGCGGTACTTTTCCATCTAGGGTACTTAGAGTCGTAGACAATAAAGCATGAGCAGTTTCTGCTAATGACTTATCAAAAATATTATTGGCAGTGTTTTGCATTCCCCAATAAATACTTCCTAAACTACCCAACCAAACGCTAGTGGTAATTGCCAGTAAAATTATAGATAAGCGCTGGGTTAATGAATAGCTGCGAATTGGATCAGCCATTTAATGCTGTTCATCCATGATATATCCAAAACCTTGTACTGTACGGATAATATTTTTACCTAATTTCCGACGCAAGTTATGAATATGGACTTGTACAACATTACTACTCACATCAACGTCATAAGCATAAAATGAATTTTCTATATTTTCACGCGAAATTACACGACCACGATTGAGAGTAAATAACTCCAATAAATGAAACTCTTTATGTGTCAACTCAATTTCGACTTGATTTAACAGTACTTGTTTACTCGCTTTGTTAATACTAATATTTCCAACCTGAATTAGGTCCCCTACCTCTCCTGAAATTCGGCGTAATACAGCATGAATCCTTGCTACGACCTCATGTAAATCATAAGGTTTAACAACAAAATCATCAGCTCCTGCCTCTAGACCTGTAATACGATCATCAACTTGATCTTGAGCAGTCAGAATAATAATTCCAACTTGATTCTTTTTGCGACGTAGTGATTTTAAAATTTCAATCCCATTTCGATCAGGCAAACCTAAGTCTAGTAGAATAAAGTGATAATGATAACTCACTAAAAAATGGTACGCTTGCTCTGCTGTGCTCGCAATGTCAACTACAAAGCCCATTTGATCTAGACCACGTGCAGTTGCTTTTGCCAACAAGCTATCATCTTCTACCAATAGAACTCTCATAACACCTTTTTCTCTTGCTTACCAAACTACAGCGCAAATTTATAATCCCTACTATGCTCGTAAATATTACTGTTAAATTCTATCCATCTCATGTAAAGGCCACAATTGATGAGAATCAAGTAATAAGGAACTCATACTTTCTGCATAATCTACTTTAGCTTGATCGACTCGGCTACGTGCTTCAATCAATTGCTGCGAATGCAACAAAAGCTCATTGAGATTCAACTCACCTAATTTATACGCTTTTTGCATCAAGTGATGTTGTTGTTGCAACAGTTGTAAGTTTTCTTGCGCCTTCGTATTCCGTACAGTCGCTGACTCCATTTGAATCACCCACCCCTGTATTTCTTGACGCAGACGTTTTTCTACACGCAATACCTCCAAATCCGCTTTTTTTGCTTCTGCCGCTGCCATTCCTGAAGCAATACCGACTTGTCGCGCAGTCAAAGGAATTGAAACACTAACCCCTAATAAATTCTCCTCTCCCGATTGCTCCCTACTGTAACCAAAACCAATCGTAGGATCTGGCAGTCTATTAAGCTGCTCTCTTTTTAATACTGCGTATTGCTGTGTAGCTTGCATCCTTACGAGTGCTAACTCATGATTAACTGACAAAATTTTCTGTACCCACTCTGCTTGACTATACTGTATAGGGCTAGGCTGTATAACATCGCTGCTCCACTGTTCAGGGATCTTTCCTCTATAATCGCGGGCCAACAATTGCTGAGCTTGAATATATGCAGCTTTAGCTTGCATATATTGTTCCTCAAGTTGTTGGTACTCATTCTTCAAGAGCATTAGCTCAAGTCGTGGTGCATCTCCTGCTCGAATACGTTGTTCAGTCACTTGGATAAATTGCTGAATTTGATCCAGCTGTTCTTGCAGTCGCTTCAAATGCAATGTGCTTCGCATATAAGCAAACCAACTATTTAACAACATTTTAGATGCTTGATGTTGAGCATTCTCATACTTCAGTTCTGCAATACTTGAAATACGTTGTGCTAGATCTTGATCTAGCCGGTATTTATTAGGCAAACGTATTTGTTTTTCTATCCCCAAACTAGGTTCATAACTATTGGCTTGTTTTCGCTCTAGTTGTGTATCCGTCTTACGTACTTGCATACCGGCTGTAACAGTCCACGGATTTTGCCCTACTTTTAATCCTTGTCGGGCAAAGTCTGCATAATCTTGCTCTGATATTGCAGCACGCACATTCGGATGTTCTACTAGACTCTGTTGTACTGCTTCAAGTGGTGGCAAAGCAGCTTCAAGTTGAGGTTTTGCAATTGCTGTCGAAGCCACTGTAAAACAATAGCCCAACCCAAACAGATACCAAATTTGGCCTAGAAGTGTTGATTTAAATTTGATATTTAATGTCATTAGTCAAGTGCTCCTTGGCTCATATAACCAGAAATTAATGTAGGTATGACCCAATAAAAACAATCACTTGATTTAAATTTTTGCTGAATATGCGCCAAAACCAATGATACAGATTCGTGTTGTACAATCAGCAATATAAGATTCCGTTCAGTTGCTCCGCGAATTTTTTCCTGAACATTACGATAATGTTGGCGATTACCAAACCCTTGTGCGTTGACACAAGTACACCCTGAAATCAACTCAGGAATTAACCACAAATGCTCCATAAGTTCTTCAGCAATATCAGAGGACACGTTAATAGAGAGTTGGCATATTTCAGACATGATGATCTCGCGCTAAACCAAATTTTTTAAACAAGTTAGGAAGTAAAATCAGAGTCAGCAAAGTACAAGAAATAAGCCCTCCAATCACAACTATCGCCAATGGACGTTGAATCTCGGCACCAGGGCCAGTAGTAAATAACAATGGGATCAAACCTAAAGCTGCAATACTCGCGGTCATCATGACTGGACGTAAACGGCGCATAGCACCTTCACGAACAACTTCCTCAATTGCAACACCACGAGAAATCAGTTGATTAAAATAACTAATCATCACTAAACCATTCAGTACAGCAATCCCCATCAAGGCAATAAAACCAACTGATGCAGGAACAGATAAATACTCACCTGTTAATGCTAATGCAAATACTCCACCGACTAACGCAAAGGGAATATTGACGAAAACCAATACGGCTTGACGCACCGAACCCAAAGTCGTAAATAGTAAAAAGAAGATCATTGTTAATGCAGCAGGTACAACAAGCATTAAGCGAGCAGCCGCACGTTGTTGGTTTTCAAATTGCCCCCCCCATTTGAGTGAGTAGCCGGTTGGTAACTTGACTTTCTCTGCAACCAATTGTTTTGCTTCATCTACAAAACTAACTAAATCACGATCACGTACGTTGGCACGTACCACTGACATTCGTGATGCATTTTCACGATCAATTTTTACGACACCCTCAGTCTTAACCACTTCTGCTAAAGATAACAATGGCACTGCAGCTGCATTCTCAATTGGCAAGGCAATATTGGAAAATTCAAAACTCGACTCTCCCAAACGTGGATCCCCTTTCATCATTAATGGAACAGGGCGCCCCTGTTCAATAATGGAACCTATTTCTTTGCCTTCCACGAGCATCTTGAGTTGGGCTTGAACATTTTGACTGTCCAATTGATTTCGTATAGCCATATCACGATGGATTCGCAGCTCTTGATACTGTACTCCCGAATTTTCGAGTGTCATGACATCTTCATTGCCTTCAATGCCTTGTAGAACTATTGCAATTTGCTTTGATAAATCATTAAGCTGGTCTAAATCACTTCCAAAAATTTTGACAGCCAAATCTCCTCGTACTCCAGACAACATTTCTGAAGTGCGCATCTCTATGGGTTGACTAAATGTTAAGTTCACGCCAGGAACATCTTGAAGTACAAGACGAATTTTTTCTAAAATTTGCTCTTTATTTTTGACTTGCCATTGCGTTTGTGGTTTTAGCACAATGAAACTATCTGTTTCATTTAACCCCATAGGGTCTAATCCCAATTCATCAGAACCTGTACGTGCCACAATTCTTTCAACTTCAGGCACTTGTTCCAAAATACGTTTTTGAATATCCAGATCTAATGCAATTGAGTTTTGTAAGCTAATCGAAGGGATTTTTTCTAACTGTAAAATAGTATCTCCCTCATCCATGGTTGGCATAAATGACTTTCCAATGAATGGGAAAATCAATGCAGCCAGAAGTAAGGTACCACCTGCTAAGACATAAATCTGTTTAGGATGGGCTAAACTCAGATTCAAAAGTTTTCGGTAACCAGTTTCTAATTTAGCTACTAAAAAGGGTGTGTGATGTGCTTTCGGTTTTAGAAAGAATGAACACACTACAGGAATCACTGTCAAAGAAAAAATTAGTGAACTTGATAAAGCAAATACAATTGTTAAAGCCACAGGTGAAAAGAGCTTCCCTTCCAATCCTTCAAGCGTGACCAATGGAATAAACACTAACATAATAATGATCATGCCTGCTGTGACTGGTACTGCAACCTCAGACACTGCGCGGTAAATCATATTTAATGGCGGTAAAAAAGAACGTTGCGGTGACTCTTTTGCTTCAGCAAGTTGCATTTCAATATTTTCAACCACTACAACTGCAGCATCCACTAATAAACCAATCGCAATCGTCAAACCACCTAAAGACATTAAATTGGCACTTAAACCAAAATGGTGCATCATCAAAAAAGTACTTAGTGCAGATAATGGTAAAACTGCCGCAACCACTAAAGCAGACCTTAGGTTTCCTAAGAACAATAAAAGTAAAATCAAGACTAAGACAATAGCTTCTAATAACGTTTTACTTACGGTATGAATGGCTCGGTTTACCAACTCACCACGATCATAAAATGGTTCAATCGTTGTACCCTGTGGCAGAGTTTTTTCAATGTCGGACAAATGCTCACGAACATGTTGAACGACTTGACGTGCATTCGCACCTTTTAAAGTTAATACAATACCTTGGACAGCCTCACCTTGGCCATTTTCAGTCACTGCACCATAGCGTGTGAGTGCTCCAGTATGTACCTGTGCAACATCTTTAACCCGCACCAATGTTCCTTGATGGCTAGAAACAATAATATCGCCTAACTCTTCAAGGTTTCTGACGCGGCTATCGCTTCGGATCAGTAATGACTCTCCATTTTCATTAAGCCGCCCAGCACCATCACTGGCATTATTTAGCTCGATTGCCTGTTGTAGCTGTGTTAAAGATAAGCCTCGTGCCGCCAGGGCCTCTAAATTAGGGGTCACTTCAAATGTACGAACAAGTCCCCCCAAAGCGTTAACATCGGCGACCCCTTCAATTTTACGAAGTTGTGGACGAACCACCCGATCAAGTAGAGTTCGTTTTTCCATATCACTGAGTGGCCCATGTAAGGTAAACATAAAAGATTCACCTAATGGGGTCGTCATGGGTGCAATTCCACCTGACGTACTACTTGGTAATGCAGACATCACATTACTTAAACGTTCATTCACCTGTTGTCTAGCCCAATAAGGGTCAGTGCCTTCAGCAAAGTCTAATGTGATAATCGCAATCGCGTATTTAGATTGCGAACGCATTACTGTCTGATGAGATATTCCCAACATTTCTTGTTCAATGGGTACAACAATACGGCTTTCCACCTCTTCGGGCGTCATGCCGGGCGATTTCATCACAATTTGTACTTGCGTACTTGACACATCAGGAAAAGCATCAATTGGTAGTTTCGTAAAAGCAATGTAGCCTGCCACACTGATCGCCAATGTGAGCAATAATATTAAAATGCGCTGACTAAGTGAAAAGGCGATAAGACGTTTTAACATATGTCTCACCTCAACGTTCTGTAGTGCTAATAGGTGCTTGCTCTGCACCAAAGCCAGACCACACCGCCTTGAGACGCTCTACACCACTGATAGCAAGTTGCATTTTGGGTTTTAATTTTTCAGCTGTAATATAACTTTGCTGCTGATCAGCTGATAGAACTTCAACCGTTACAGCTTCAAACCCCTTCTGATTTTTAACAAAAATAATGTGTTTACCATCTTGTGAGGTTATGGCAGTACTTGGTACTGGCCATGCTGCAATTACTGTTGGCTGCTTACTTTGAACATGAACTTTGACAAATTGTTGCACCCGCAAACAATTATGTTTGGTATCCATTTGTACGATGATATTTTGAGTTTGTGTATTCCCTACAAGTGCTGGAGCGATATTTTGTATATGCCCTGTAATATCACAACCTTCAACCTGAACAACATCCCCAATATGCACATATTTACTGTCAGCTAAATTAGCTTGTAATAACAATTGTAACGGTGAATCAGCGTTTACAAGTTGACCTAATACTGTACCAGCCTCAACATACTGACCTGTAGAAACCTGTAAGTTTTCTATATAACCACTTGTTGGGCTTTTAACATAGACAATGGAATTTAGACTATTTACCTGCCCTCCTCCCATAAATTGCAGCATTCGCTGTTTTGCACCTAAGTTAATATTAAGACGCTGTACTTGATTCTGTGCCTCTTGCACACGCTTCTCGGCAATAATGCCTTCAGCATATAAGCTACGTTCACGTGTTAAATTTTGCTGGGCTAATTGTTGTTGAGCACGAAGCTGCAATATTTCATTTTGAATCTGAATTAAATCTGGACTATGTACAGCAAGTACATGATGATTCCGGGTAACTTCTGCCAAGGGTTGTACCAAAACTTGCTGCACCATTCCTGAAACAGGACTAGTCAGTACAACTTTGCTTTCTGGTGACCACTGTACTTGCCCTTGTAAAATAATTTGTTTTTGTATGTTAGTAGAAGAAGCACCTAATGTGTGTAATTTGATCCCAACTTGCTCAATTTGTTTTGAAGAAATTAAGATTTGTTGCTCTGAGACTTCAGGACTCCTCTCAGCCTCTGAAACCTGTCTCTCTACTTTAGCCTCTATATTTTTATTCGAGAGCAGCTTACTTCCCCACCATAGCCCAAGGCTAATCAAGATCAAGACGCTCATTAGATATAATAGTTTTTTAAAATTTAGTACATCTACTCGCTGATCCACTCGTTTCATCCTTCAAGAGATTTTCTCTACAAAGCTAAGATTAAGTTCTTAAGATCAGATTAAGTTTATAAACCTATTTCAGACTGCATAGGCCCAAGTGAACCGTATTGGGTTTGTGGGAGACTTTTATTTAACTGATGTTACGTAGTAAGTGCATTTTGAGCATCTTCGCTACTACATGTTGTAGTCGATTTATAAATTATTAATAATCATTATATTAAACTATATATTGTTATTATTTCTCACGAAAATCAGCATCAAAACATAGGTGACTTTTATAAACTAAAATGTCTAAAATGAAGTGACCAAAACCACATTAAATGATCTAAATTGATCAAAATTTTACTCCACCAAAAACTATATACCAGTAATCAAATCATATACTTATAATTAAGGTCATTTAATGGAATAAATCTCGGTGACCTTGCCAAGGTTGGGGTAAATTTTTATGATCTAACTTTTACTACTTTGTAGCAGGAATCACAGCCATACAATCAATCAATCCCAACCTCGGTAATAGCTTAAAAATATTACTAATAAAAATAGAACCAAATTAAATTATGCACACCAAAACTATAAATTGTGTCTACTTTTCTACACTTACACAATAAATACCGTTAGATTACTTGAAAAGTAAACAGTTAAATAGTAGAAATGTATCATAGTTATATTTTAATAATCTAAATATGTGCCGTGGAACGCGTAAACAAGTAACTTCTGAATGTTCATTTAATTTTGATAACCCCAAAATTATCTTCAAGCGAGATCTTTCTAAACTCGCATTAAACACTCATCCAGATTTTGCTGGCATTCATCACTGCTATCACATGGCCTTTCGAGCTCTACGATTAACTTCTCATTTTCGTTTAGCATCAAACAAACTCAATGTTTGGTCTATAGCAGGAATATCCAATTTCTGGATCGCTGATAATTTTGATTTGTACCTGCATCACATGAAGCTTCCGCCTTCACCTCAGGAATTACATGTATATACGTTCCCACCTGATGCCAACTTACAACAACAACTCAAACACTATGCAAGCTTTGAATTCTTAAGTTTTTTGCAAGCAAATACTTTTGATATACACAATTTAAATCCGCAGCATCTTCAGCAAGCGATCAACCGATATATTTCGACTGAAGTTTTACTCGACTTTAATCGCTTACATTCATTCAAAGCACATAAAACGCTCAGTCTTGAGGGGCTTGGTAAGTTACTCAATTTTAGCCATACACAACTCCACAATAGAAACAGAAAAATCCATGCACGTCGCCAGCATCTACTTGACGAAGTCAGCAAGCAATCAAAAGTCGTCGATCATTATTTAAATCAAAATGATTTTTCACCAAATCCAACAGATTTTTGGAATTGTTCATATGCACGAAAGTGAAACTAAGCCCCTTCCTCAACCCAAAATTTTATTATCAGACTTATTAAAAAAGCTTTTTAATGCAGAGGATTTGTGTCTTCATGCACATATTAACTTTATCGCAGATCTATTGGTTTACCATGACTGCTCAGATTATCTTAAGGGGCTTGTTCTCAGTGAGATTGAATCTGATATTTCTACAAGTTCACCACCTCGCATTCCCGCTACTCTCCAAGCGTCTAGAAAATCTAAAATTGGTGATTCCCCAATCACGTATTACATCAACAGTATTGCCAGCATTTATCATGCGCACACGGAACTACTCACCTGGAATGTGCTCGTCCTTAAAGCAGCACTATATTTATTAGCATTGCCGCAGATCAAACCAGATTTATTTGAAAAACAACATACAGAGCATCTCAATACGATTAAGCGCTTATTTCAGCGTTTCCGCGTTGCAAACAAGTCTTTTTTTGCAAAAAAAAAAGATGCTCACGCATTAGATTATCAAGCATTCTTAACTCTTAAATTCCCTGCTTTATTTCTATCATTAGAGCAATTTGTAGAGTCTGCTCTTCAACCTGAAGCAGATCAAGAACTAAATGATTTTCAGAAAAATTTCTGTGATGAATTACGTATTGCATTCAATTATGTACTAAAAAGCCGTCCAAAAATTGCCAAATCAAGTGTAGATAGTAAACTGCAATATCGTACATGGGATACCGATGGAACTATTAACGAAATCATTGAGACTAAAAAAAGTAATAGAGGTTTAGCTAATGAGCAAGCCCTTGACGAGCAAGAAGACCCCTCTGTTATTGTTCAAGCAGATCAGATTACACCACTTGCCAGACATTCTAAAAATGCCCAACGTATGGCACTTTCGTTAATTCCAAAACATATGCAACGACAAGATCATTTGCTCACTGCAAGTTGTTTACTCCCAAGTGTTTATACTATTTCTGACCTAATTACATACCTGTATCATGATGATAAAAAACATAATGATAAAAGCGTGCTCGTTGTATTACTTTGCTTAATCACAGGCGTTGGCTTTAAAGACTGGTTAAATTTTCAAAAAAGGCGTGTAAAAAGATTAAATCATCGCCAAGTCATTAAATTGCAAAGTGACCAATACTATCTCTCAACCAAATTCAGCATTTTTGAAGATGCAACGTTTGAATATCCGGAGTCACTGATCAATAACACCGTTCATTTAGATATCCCTATCCCAAATCACTTTATTGATCGTATCAAAGCAGAACCAATCATCACTGAAGATGAGCTAAAGAAAAAAATTAGAATAATAAAAGATGAAGTCAAAATTCCTCAGCTGAACTTATCAAAAACTAGCTCATTACTGCATCATGTTATTTTGCAAAAAACAGGCAATAGGCAACTTGCTGACATCATCACTGGTGTAGATGCAAGTCACTCTTCTTCAAGCTCTTACTGCCATTACAATGTAAATAAATTACAAAAAAATTATGTCAAAGTTTTATCTGAACTATGTACACAGCTCGCTGAAAATGACTACGGTGATATTGTCTATAGTGATCAGTCCATCTGCTTTGGTAGCCAAAAAGCACCAAGTAAAAATGTCATAAAGGACATCCTTTTCTATCTTTACACCAAAATTTATACGACTTCAGATAACGACTGGGTAGAAAGTTTTAATGCTTATAGCATTTGGATGTGGCATATCCTACTTTTGTTTACCGCTGCACGACCTGTTCGGGACTTTCCAGGTTTTTTGAATAATATAAGTTTTCAGCAACAGACAATTATGCTGTCTGACAAAGAGGTCGGTGGTAGACGTGGCTTTGGACGCTTGATTCCACTTTGTGCATTTCTCATCGGTGAATTAAAGAAATATCTTCGTTTCCTCGAACATATCCAACAACATTACATGGCGATTAACCGCGAAATCTCAGCCCAAATTGATGCCATATTTAATAATGAACAGCCTCTGTTAAATCTTTTACAAAATGGCACACTCACTCCGCTTACACCTTCCAATGTGCGTGACTTTCATCCTGAAGTTGGGTTAGCACATCCCAACTGGCACCGCCATACAACACGTGCCTTTCTCACCAACAAACAAATCCCCGAGCCTTTAATACTTGCACTTTTTGGACATGAAGCCTTCCAACAGGAAGCCGCACATCCATTTTCTAGTTTGTCTCTGAACCAATATCGCGCGCTCGCAACACATTTAAATGAAATGCAGGAATATTTTGAAATTATTGGAGTGAATTTAAATGTCCTCATCGCTTAAAAAAGCAGATCAACTGTTTGCCGAAAAGAAACGAGAACTTACTCGACAATTAAATGAACAAAAAATTCAAAATGAAGTTCATGCTTCACTCCGCAAATATTTTTCAGAACAGCAGTTTGATCAGAATCCACATTTGCTAGGTGATTACGGCGAGGTTTATAGCCACATCAAGAAAAACTCTACGAGTAAAAAGTGGATCAAGTTTGCATATGATTTTTTTGAAGATTACATCAAAGAGTTAAATGCTCAGCATCGCTTGGATTTAGAGCTGCCTCATGCTGTTTTAGATATTAAAAGAGATAAGCCTATCGTGACCATGAGCTGGAATGCCGATGGTCATGAAATAAATGACCTCGTACAACAGCTTTATAATTATTGGGAATTGGCTGAAAGCTGTGACTCATTCTCAAATGAGGAAATCGTGGGCAATATTATATTGTCTGCCATTCTATTTGGTGGCTTAAATGAAAAAGCTGAACTTAATGCCTTGCTTGAACACCTCAGAAATCCAGTAAAAGTACGCCATTATAAAGACCTTAATATTCTTTTTTTAGAATCCCATTCTAATCATTATGGCGATATTTTTATTGATGAATATACTGTTCGAAAATCTAGAAATTTTATTCCAGACCCCGTCACACGTCTGTGGCTAATACATTTTAATCTGAGAGATATTCGACATGTTCATCTTCCCGTAGAGGGCTATCTTGAGTATATCTTTCGAAAAATAAAGAAAAAGTTTAAAAAAAATAGCTTATCGCATTTACTTCAGCATGCTCGCTACAACTGGTTACAGCTTCCCAACGTAGATATAGATCCGGCGCTCTCTGAATGCCTCATCGGGAATTTACTCAGTTGTGGTTTACCCGAACAAGAGTTTGAGCGTTTTGTGCAACCAAAATTTAAATATAAGCATGAGCTCACTACTGAAGTCATTCATCAGTCTAAGAATTTACCTCCACAAACTGTTTATTTGCATCATGAGCAAGATGCACTAAAAGATGTACTAAAAATTCATAAAGACTTATTAAAAATTATTCGTCTTCGCCAAACAGATGCCCCAATCTATCAACTCATGATCGATTATTGTATGGAGAATGCAAAACTCTTTAATGAATACAGTAAACGAATCACCCTGTGGTTAATTAGTCTCTTTAAACCACCTCAAGAAGATATAGATCTGCTAGCTCAGAGATTTGATTTTTGCGCTACAATTTTTGCTAAAATCATTTCCAACAATAGCCAGTTAGCCAAAAGCTCAATTTACACATACTACACTCGAATTGGTGAGCCTTGGCTAATCTATTCTTTACAATATCAATTTTCTGAGGACGATGAAGAAACACGCCTGCAAAAAATATATGCACAGATTTATCAAAATAACTGTATTGCTGAAAGTCTGCTCGAAGATACTGTTAAAAAATCGGCTGCTCAAATTGTAAAAACACTCAAACGTTTTCATCAATTTCAAGAACAACTATTCGATGCCCCAGCATTCACTTTAGAGACGCTGGATCAACAAACCAGACCACGCACACGTATTATCAGCCCAGTCACATTTCAACTGTTAATCAAAAAACTTCAACAAGCACATCTACAAAATATCATCTCTCAACATGACTATGAAAATCTTAGTCTTATTTATACGCTTGCTTACAGAACTGGGATGCGAATTAATGAAATGATTGGTTTACGTATCAAAGATACTGAAGGATTAAACAGAATATCATTATTGGTCAAGCCATATGGGTCAGAAAAAATAGGCAATGAACACAGATTAAAGACTGACAGCGCGCAACGTAGCGTGCCCGTGTATTGCTTACTCAAAGCATCTGAGTATCAACAATTTCATCAATATGTTGTCAAACAGCGGTTAACAAAAAAACCGAATGATTATTTATTCAGTCAGTTCAATGAGAATAAGAAACTCAGCCAGCACATGCTGACTGCACCCTTTAAAAATTTTATGGATCAGTTATTCAAGCAACATCACTATACATTTCATTCATTTAGACATTCTGCAGCAAATCATTTAGCATTAATTTTTAAATGTGATTATCATTTTTTGTCTGATAGCCTCACAGACTATACGGAAGTTGAATATAATCAGCTCAGGGCTGAGTTATTACGTAATTCAATTGATCAAAATCATTGGATTATCATCGCACATCTTTTGGGGCATCTCGAACCCATCGAGACCTTTAAAAGTTATATTCATGTAGCTTACTTTATTGCAGGTTATCAATTTTCCAAATATCGCCCATTACTAAGCAATGGTTTGGTTAAGAAAATGCTGGGGATAAGCAATTCAACACAAGAGTTACATTTTCTAAAATCGCTCAATGATCAGTCTGAATTCAATTTTGAAATGCATGCTACAACGCTCTGTAAACTCCTTCTAAACAATCAAGAAAAATGGATAGCGAGCAATGCTCACACACTACATGCAGAATTAGAGGTAAATCAAACGCAAGAACATTGTATTTTTGACTATTTTGTCGCGACTCCAGAATCTAAAATCGATCTTGATCTATTTTATAAGGCACTCTGCTTATTAGAGTTATACAAATATGATACGGAGCGCGTAGCACAAGAACTTTGCCTATCTCATGAGCTCATCAAGTATTGGTATGACAATGCAATCCAACTCAAACAACTTAAATCTAGAAAAAACAATCCAAGACTTTTTCATATAACCGAACTGCAATACATCAAACCGTCAATGATTGATACTAATGAGGACCTTTTATTGGTCACACATTTTTTTAACTATCTACAAGCCTGCTATCAAAAGTCACCTGAAAATATTAGGTATGTCTTAGAATTCTTTATTAATCACGTAACTGCTTCACATACAGGTTTACATTCAACGCGGAAAAATATTCAGAATCTGGAAAAATTCTACTATGCGGCCAAAGATCTGTTTCCTGCCAACATGTGGCATTTACTTGGAATAGATATGGTTAATTTTTTAAACAAAGAAATTACGCCGAATCTACTCAAACTTGCCAAGGCAAATCAGAAACTAGAAGGTTACCCAACAACAAAAGAAAATAATGCACGCTTACAGCTATATTCCTTAAAACAAGGCAAAGCACTACCAGCTTTTAAATTTTGTTTACATCTGGCTTGCATTGGTAGGCCTGCTCAATTGCAGTTAGAAATAAAATGACTTCAATAAATCATCGTAACGGATACTGCTTAACTCTCGTGCTACACCTAAGTTTTAATGGTGAGTGTCTGTTTTAATTTTTTTTGGGGGTTATACAGTTAATTAATGCTGATAAAAGCCTAGGTTGGCCATATATAATTCCATCAACCTGATTTTTTACCATTCGGTTTACCTAATTAATCATCACAAAATTATGTTGGTGATAATTTGGTAAATTTTTAAAAACTTATGTGACCACAATTAAACGATCTTAATAAAAATTAATTCCAATAAAAAATATTTGAAAACGTAAGTTGTTTATTTCATTGTACTTATATACACAGCAATTTATACAATTTAATGTATATTATGTTGGTGACTATTGCCAATATCGGGCTTTGGATTTTGATGCTGTATTGATTGAATTTAATGGGGAGGATGATCATGTTCATTTATTAATTAATTACCCACCAAAAGTTGCTATTTCAAATTTAGTGAATAGCTTAAAAGGTCTATCTAGTCGCCACCTTAGAAAAGACTTTCCTGAAATTAAAAACAAACTTTGGGGTGATTCTTTATGGTCGCCAAGTTACTTTGCTTCAAGTTGCGGTGGTGCGCCATTAGAAATTATTAAACAATACATCGAGCAACAACAATCACCTCATTAGAATTAAAAATCGAGCCTTATATCACCTCCATAAATGAGGGTGTTTTACGGCTCATTGGATAAATAAACATAAACGTCGACTACTCCCAGATCATTTAGCAACCGTACGTATTGAGCATGAATCTGCATCAACGCAATACATCTGTGGGTGCACACTGCGTCGTATCGGCGAATATCAGTGAAAAATTGAATTTCAGACCAGCGCAGTTCTATAAAGAACAGCATGTGCGTGGTAAATGGGTTTGTGATCAATGTGACACCCTGACTCAGCAAACGATGCCTGCCTATGTGATCGATAAATGTATTGCGACACTTGAGTTACTTAGCCATGTGCTGGTATCCAAATATGCTGATCACTTACCGCTGTATCGTCAGCGACAGATCTTTCTGCGCGCAGGTGTAGATCTATCTAGATCCACCCTGTCAGATTGGATTGGTCGCTGTGGTGTAGACACTTGAACCTCTGGTCAATGCCTTAAAACAGGTGGTGCTGCAGCAAGGGGGTGATCTATGACTTTCAAGAAACCGTTCAGGTCTGCATGCAGAAGAATTCCTGAATGGCTGGCAGGGACATCTGGTCTGTGATGATTACAGTGGTTATAAAGCACATTTCAAATCAGGTCAGATCATTGAAGTAGGTTGCATGGCACATGCATGTCGTAAATTCCATGAACTGCATATCACTGGGAAAAGTCAGATTGCTGAACAGGCACTGGTGCTGATTCAGAAATTGTATGCGATAGAAGCAGAGTTAAGGCACAAGACCGACGGTACAGCGCAACAACGCTGCGAATACCGGCAACGGCATAGTCAACCAGTGATGCAACAACTATATGAATTGCTCAACCAACATCATCTGATGGTGCCATCAAGCTCTACCACCGCTAAGGCAATCAATTACACTCTAAAGCGCTGGCAAGCCTTAAGCCGCTATTCAGATGATGGTAATCTATCTATTTACAATGATTTGGTGGAGAACCAAATGCACCCTTGGGCTTTAAGTCGTAAGAACTGGTTGTATGTTGGATCACTGCGCAGTGGTCAGCGAGTTGCTAACATCATGACATTGATCCAGTCAGCAAAGTTGAATGGTCTAGATCTGTATGCCTATTTAAATGGTGTACTGCAAAAGTTGCCGACATACAAAGTGATCCAAATTAAAAGATTGGCATAGAGTTTAGAGGACACTTACAAATCAATGGTATCGCCAAGTTGATCGTCATCATCTTTAGCTAAAACGGTCTTTAGCTTATCATTTGTGGCTAGACGCAACAGCATCAAATATCTAGCTTAAGAAGCATCTCAGAGTAAATTTTTACAACAAAGCTAATAAGCTTAGGCTATTTTAATAGTTTTCATGATCCGCTGCTTTATACAAAGGCTATAAAAATATTTAGTAATTTTTTATCTAAATTACTCTATATACTTAAAACTTGGTTGATCTCCCTATCTTAACCACACCATTTTTTGAGCACTGAAAAACTTTTTTCTGCAAAAATATATGAGGAACAACAAAAGTGTAAAATCTAAAAATAATATCTATTCTTTTAACTATTTTTCATTCAGCTATACACACAGATATTTTGTATCCAATTTTCTTAGTACTTGAATTCTTCAGTGATACATTAAAAAATGTGTAGCAAGTTGCTACACTTTTCCTTAGACAAGCTCTTTACCAAAAATATCATTCAGCCTATCACGAATACTTTGTACAAATTCCGGATTATTTTTTAGTTTATGCTTCATATTACGTTTAAAGTCATTCAAGCTCATACCAACTTCAGCAAAATCCATTTGGAATAAAGTGTCATTAATAACAATATTTGCTTGAGAGTCAGTGAGACAACCAATTTTTTTAAACCACTTCTTGAACTGCGAATACTTTTCATCATTATTAAAAATGTACCAGGAACGTACATTCGTATCGAATTTTGCCCCCAATTCTTTTACTAATGCATTCTCTTCAAATGGAACATCAAGATAAATTTTTTCAATTACAGCAGTTTCATTTAGTGTTTTATCAGTAATACGCTGATGCAGTTTAAAATTCACCCCCACAATTGGGCGCCCTTTTTTTATGGTTTCATACTCTAGTTGTAGATCTGTATTTTCGTTAATTTCTGCAACTATTTTATCTAATACATAGCGTCTAAAATCTACCCAGCGATCATATTTAGTTTCATTAATATCAATCAGAGCTTTCAAGTTTTCTAAAAGCATTGGGACTTCATAACTCTTTTGGCTTGCGTACTTGAATTCATTTTTAATGAAATACGTATAAAGACTCATACTAGCAACAGAATCCAAGGCAAACAGATGTTTCAATTGATAGGTGGTGAAATTCCCCCCAGCCAACTGCGTGAAATACGGTAACACCTCACTGGTAAAACGAATCTGAATGGCATTTTTAGAATCATCTTCCCATCTTAACTCACGGATAATAGGAACGACAGAATGTACTTTTTTAGTCTTTCTCTTACCATCATCAGTAGGTTCCTCAATAATAAAATGAGCCACCCTAGATGAAAGTTCTTTATAAATCCGGTCTATTGCAACATTAATCGAATTGCGTTTATTCAATCCTAGTAAATCTGCCAAATCATCCTTATACAGATAAATATAGGTTTGTTCTGTGATTTCACCATTTACCCTATTTTTCTCACTATAATTTGCAACAGCCATTGCATATAGGAGCGCCTTATATTCATTGGCTGATAACTCAATTGGGCGAATTAAGCGGTTACTAGTGCTAACAACGCCATTATGACGAATATTGCCTATACAGTAAGGAATATGATTCAATTCTTCTTGCAATGATTCTGATTCTGTCATAACCGTGATATTTATATATTTAATTCTATTTTTATATACAAAAGTGGAAAAACTTTCAAGACTTTCACCACAAGAATCTAAGAGTGGAAGGCTTGTCATCAGAAATATGCATTTTTGACGATTTATTGTCCTTAAAGTGGAATGAAATATATTATTTCCACCATATAGTGACAGACCTTCCACCTTTAGCTCTAAACTAACAGTTCAAAATACCCATTTTCACTTATTTCTTCCAAATTTAGGTATGCTATGTCAGATAGAAACCTAGATGTGACAAGGCTTCCACCTTTCATTAGATTTGAAAGGTATAAATGAATAGATAATCATCAGGAAATATCCAATAAAAAAAATTTATCCACAGGGTGCTAACACATAGTGACAAACCTTCCACCCTTAAAGATTGTTTAGCCAACTTTATCAACAAATTAAGTATTTATTTTTGCAAGAGTTTTTTAAAAAATATAACCTTTTTAAAAATAGTAGTGACAAACCTTCCACTCTTGTGACAAACTTTCCACTTTACGGTGACAGACCTCCCACCTTTGAGTGACAGACCTTCCACCTTTGAGTGACAGACCTTCCACCTTTGAGTGACAAACCTTCCACTTTACGGTGACAAGCCCTCCACTTTTAAACTTATAAGCATTTGTTTTATATAGCAAAAAAACAGTCTTAATTATTAATTAGCTAAATAAATAATTATACTAATTATTAATTAAGCTAGCTTATTTAAAAATTAGTTTTTTAAGTTGTTTTACACCTAAATAAATAAGATTTATAAATTTAAAAACTATAGTATGATGAGTGAAAGTTATTTATATTGTTAAACATTCAAATACGGAAGCATCTGACACGTATGTCTGCAAAAATTATTACGGTTGCTAACCACAAAGGTGGATGTGGCAAAACAACGACCGTTGTACATCTAGCCTCTGAACTTGCAAATCTTGGCAATAAAGTTTTAGTCATTGATTTAGATCCTCAAGCAAACGCAAGTTTACACATTGGGATCCAACATCCAAGCGAAATTGTTGTTACTTCAGCAGAATTACTCGTTGGTGATATTTCATTATTAGCTGATGCATTACAAGAAGAAACAAACTTTGAAAAAGTATCATTAATTTATGGCTCATTAAATTTAGGAAAAACTGAAGACCAGCTTAAAGAAGAAGCTCCTCGTCCTTCAGAAGAATTAAGCATCAAGCTAGAACTGTTAAAAGATCTTTACGACTTCATATTAATTGATTGCCCACCTAGTCTTAAACTATTAACCAGTAATGCCTTAGCATCATCAACACATGTCATTATCCCTATCGAATCTGGATCACAATATGGACTGTATGGGGTAACAGATCTTTTAAACCATCTTGAAAAGATAAAACGTATTAATCCAGATTTAGAGCTTTTAGGCGCTTTACTGATTAAACATGATGAACGTCAGAATGTTTGTAAATTGATTCGGGATGAAGCTTTAAAACAGGTTGGAAAAATTTTACAAACTACCATTCCTCAAAGTACTAAAGTTAATCAAGCAGCAATTCTGCAACAGCCACTTTTGAAAGTAGAAAAAAATTCAAAAGTACGTAAGGCTTTTGAAAGCCTTGCTTATGAAATTGTAGCGAAAGTTTAAACCTGAGAGTATTATGGCAAGCACTAAAGAGCTTTTAGCTCAAAAATTGAAACAAAATACAGAAAAACATCAGCAAGCACAGAAAGACAATATTAAAGAGCTAAAAGAATTTAGACGTAATGTTCCTATTGAGGATATCAGTCGCAGTCCCAACCAACCGCGTAAAGTATTTGAAGATTCTCAATTAAAAGAACTGGCGGATTCTATTAATGAAATCGGCCTTTTGCAGCCCATTACAGTGCGTAAACTTGATAATCTGAAATATGAACTGATTGCAGGCGAGCGACGCTTACGGGCGCATCAATTACTCGGCAAGTCGGTGATTGAAGCCATTATCATTGATGCTAATGATGAAGAAGCATCTTTGTTAACCCTAGCTGAAAATTTAAAGCGTCAAGATCTGACAGATTATGAAATTTTTATTGGTTTGAACTCACTTGATGAAAAGTTGAAGAAGAACAAGCAACGTTTAGCTAATTCATTGGGTTTAAATCGCGAAGATATGTACAAATATCTATCGTATGAAAAGCTGCCTAAAGCAATGTTGAATGACCTGGATTTGGAGCCAGGTCTAGTCGGTCGTACTGCTGCAACAGCGTTCAAGAAATTTTTATCGGATCATATAGAGCAACTTTCGGAGGCGGAAACAGCTTTACTCGGTGCTTGGGAGAAATTAAAAGAAAAAAAACTGGAGCAAAGCAAAGTTACTTCTTATGCTGAAAAACTATTGAGTCAAGATCCAGAAAAAGTAACCACGACATCAGTGGTAAGAAAAATCGAATATGATGGTAAGGTTGCTGGAAATATCAAACTGAATCAAAAACAGCTCAATATCTCTCTTAAAATTTCAGAAATTGATGAAGCTAGTCTTTTACAACTAGAAGATTTTTTAAAACAGCTTATTCAGAAAAGTGAAAAAGTGTAGCAACTTGCTACACTTTTCAGTTTGCTCATAAAACTCTCACACTTACGTGAGAATTTTTTATAATTATCACATGCGAAAAATTATACCACCCAAACTGAAATTGATATGGTTACGCTAGAAGAGTTTATTCCTAAAAATTATCTTATACGTAAAATAGACAAAGCGATTGATCTCAATATCATTCATGAACGTGTCGCGCATCTATATTGTCCCGATAAGGAGACTGTTGAACGAATTTTGCCGTTGCAAAATAATTACAGGGTCTCTGTTATGCAAGTAACGCAGCAATGTTTACTGTCAGTTACAGCACAAAACTTGAAGAAAATCGCCTTGCACTTATCGAAGTTAATTTTTATTGTATTTTTTAGCCATCAATACGCTTAAAAATAAATCACTATGAATAAGCGATAGAAGTTTAGAAAATACCCCCACTTTAACGATCGCTAAAGTGGGGTTTGTGATTAGTCTGAAAAGTGTAGCAACTTGCTACACTTTTTTAATACTTAAATTGTACGACAAGAAATGACGTATCAATACTTACACACGAGCGTATTATTGGGTACTATTGGTTTAACTAAAACTAGATAACCTATTCATTGCAGGACAATTCCATGGCACGTACTCCAAAGCAAACCAAACAAGAACCCATTGAGGTCATTCTTTGGAAAGCTGCAGACAAACTTCGTAAGAACATTGATGCTGCTGAGTACAAGCATGTAGTCCTTGGTTTGATCTTCCTCAAGTACATCTCTGACTCATTTGAAGCTCACTACAACCTATTGGTTGAAGGTGAGGGAGAGTTTGCAGGAGCTGATCCTGAAGATCGTGATGAATACACTGCATACAACGTCTTCTTCGTTCCTGAGATCGCACGTTGGTCATACCTGTTAAACCAAGCAAAGCAAGTCACCATTGGTAAGATTGTAGACGATGCAATGGAAGCCATTGAGAATGAGAACCCTCAGCTCAAAGGTGTACTACCTAAAGTCTATGCACGTCAAAATCTCGATCCTACGAGCCTAGGTGAGCTGATAGACCTCATTGGTAACATTGCCCTAGGTGATGCAAAAGATCGCTCTGCCGACGTTTTAGGACACGTATTCGAGTACTTCCTAGGTGAGTTCGCTTTAGCTGAAGGTAAGCAAGGTGGGCAGTTCTACACGCCTAAATCCATCGTGAGCTTATTGGTTGAAATGCTAGAGCCATACAAAGGACGTGTATTCGATCCTTGCTGTGGTTCAGGTGGTATGTTCGTACAGTCTGAGAAATTCGTAGAATCGCATCAGGGTTTAGTGGACGACATCTCCATCTATGGTCAAGAAAGTAACCAGACAACTTGGCGTTTGGCCAAGATGAACTTAGCCATTCGTGGCATTAACTCAGAGCATGTGAAATGGAACTCTGAGGGTTCATTCCTGAATGATGCACACAAAGACCTGAAAGCGGATTACATCATTGCTAATCCACCATTCAACGTCTCTGATTGGAGCGGTGAGCAGTTAGTGGGTGATGCTCGTTGGTCTCTAGGTACACCACCTGCAGGCAATGCGAACTTCGCATGGATGCAACACTTCTTGTATCACATGAGTCCTAAAGGTCAGGCAGGCGTTGTGCTTGCTAAAGGTGCATTAACCTCTAAGACCAGTGGTGAAGGTGAGATTCGTAAAGCCTTGGTTTCAGAAGCCAATGTCATCGACTGTATTGTGAACCTACCTGCCAAGCTGTTCCTGAACACACAGATTCCTGCTGCTTTATGGTTTATGCGTCGTGACCGTGTTAACTCAAGCCAATACCAAGATCGTAGCAATGAGATTCTGTTCATTGATGCTCGTAACCTAGGTCATCTGATTAACCGCAGAACCAAAGTCTTGTCTGATGAAGATATTAAGCTCATCACAGACACTTACCACAATTGGCGTAACAAGGGTGGTGAGTATGAGGATGTTGCAGGCTTCTGTGCATCTGTACCACTTGAGAAAGTCGCTGAGCTTGATTATGTACTGACGCCAGGTCGTTATGTTGGTTTAGCTGATGATGAAGATGAGTTCGACTTCAAGGTACGCTTTACAAGCTTAAAGGCAGAGTTTGAAGCACAGCTTGCTGAGGAAGCCAAGCTAAACCAAGCCATTGCTGAGAACTTAGCAAAGGTGGTTGTATGAGTGAGTGGCAGGTTGGGCGATTAGATAGCTTCTTTACCCTAAAACGTGGTTATGACTTACCAAAGCAATCTCGTGTTTCTGGTAGTGTTCCCATCATTGCTTCTTCAGGTTTTGCTGATTTTCATAATGAAGCCAAAGTAAATGAATCAGGTGTTGTGACGGGCCGATATGGAACCATTGGTTCAGTTTTTTTCAGTGATGTACCATTTTGGCCATTAAACACATCTCTTTATGTAAACGACTTTAAGGGGAATGACAAAAAGTTCATCTACTACTTTTTGCAAACATTGGATTGGGAAAAATTTAGTGACAAAAGTGCGGTGCCTGGAGTTAACCGTAATGATGTTCATCAAGAAGAGATATGCTTTCCGTCTCTCCCTGAACAAAAAGCCATAGCCTCAATCCTTTCATCATTAGATGACAAGATCGACTTACTGCACTGTCAGAACAAGACTTTGGAAGCCATGGCTGAAACACTGTTTCGTCAATGGTTTATTGAGGAAGCGAAAGAGGATTGGGATGATTTACTAGTAAGTGATATAGCTACTCATATCAAAGACAATGTGAACCCATCAAAAGATCCTCTTAAGACATACTATCATTTTAGTTTGCCTGCTTTTGATTCAGGAGAAAAGCCTACTATTGAATTGGGTGCGGAAATTCTGAGTAATAAGTACAGAGTATGTGAGAACTCAATTTTAGTCTCAAAGCTGAATCCAAGAGTGCCTCGTATATGGTTATTAACTGATGTCAAAGATAATTATGTATGTTCAACAGAGTTTCAGAATTTGAAGCCTAAAGTAGGATCTCATTTAATGTTCTTGTATAGCTTATTCAATTCAAGAGATGTTATTGATGAATTAGCAATGAGTGCTTCGGGAACCAGTGGCAGTCATCAAAGGGTTAAGCCAGAAGATATGTTAAATATCTCTTTTAAGACTCCAAGTTTAGACTACCTTGAAGAGTATTCGCTGTTGATTACTCCTTCGATGCAAAAGGTTTCATCTAACAAGAAGCAAATCCAAACACTTGAACAACTACGAGATACCTTGCTTCCTAAGCTGATGAGCGGCGAAGTCAGAGTCCAATACCAAACAGAAGAAGTTGCATAACATTTGAGGTGAAGTCATTTGATGGCTTCACCTTTTTTACATTCAGGGGGCTGAATTGAATAAAAAAATTATAGGGGCAATCATTGCCTTAGTCGTAGTGATCTGTGGCTACTTGTATGCTTCGCCATACATTGCCATCAATAACATCAAGAATGCTGCACAAGTAGGTGATAGCGAAAAGGTGTCCAAGTACATCGACTATCCAAGTGTGCGTCAGAGCTTCAAAGATCAAATGAATGCCATGATGATGAAAGAGATGGCAACCCATAAAGATGATGGTTTCGCAGCACTAGGTGCCATGCTTGCATCTACCATGGTAGACAAGATGATTGATGGTTTTGTCACACCTGAAGGGATGACCATGATGATGCAAGGCAAAGACCTTAAAGATGCAGCACATTCATCACAGGGAGCATCAACAACAGAAACCAAAGAAGAAGATCAAGCAGAGTACAAAACTCGCTATACCTCATTCAGTGACTTTGAGGTTGTGATCCAACATCCAAATGATTCCAAAGCCGTCACTGTCAAAATGGTTCGTGATGGTTTGAGTTGGAAAGTGAATAAGATCGCTGTGCCGATGGATTAAGTAAAAGAGAACAAAGAGGAAAAACAGAATGATAAAGCGCATGATTCAAATGGGATTTGGCTTGATTGCTGTAGTTAGCTTTGCTGCAACCGTTCAAGCAGCACCGGCTAAATTCAATCATAGCGGCATACAAAAAGGTAAAGTCATAGAAACCTGTTATCACTCTCCTTGTTCAGTCGCCAAGTTTGTCTCTTACAAACAACTGAATAAGACAGCGACTGAATCCAAGATTCAAGTCACCTTGCTGGGCGGTAGTCGTGAGTGGGAAGCCAAGAAAATTGACTGGAATAGATCGCCACATAAAGTCACTGTGAATTGCTCATACCAACGACCAACAGTTCAGATTGGTTCACAAAAGACTCTGATTCCACTCAATGATGGTTTAGGTGTTCCTGGAGTACTGATGGTAGATGCTGAACTCTATCTATATGTTTGCCATAAGTTTGAGGGCGCTATTGAGAATGCTGTGCAGAAGTATGGCTATAACGTGCAGGACGATGAATAAGGTTTCTTAGCTTTACATCATATAAAAAATTAATGAGTCCAGGTTATATGGATAAGTTTAGGGGGAAATAATCAAGTGACTAAGATGACCGAATCAGACATTGAGCTGATGGCGATAGAGCAACTAGAGGGATTGGGCTATACCTATGTGTATGGACCTGAGATTGAATCGAAGGGCACTAACCCTCTACGAAGCTATAAGCAGGTCATCTTGGAAGACAAAGTGCTTGATGCATTACAACGCTTAAATCCTCATTTAAGCCAAGACAAATGTACTGAAGCACTAAAGCAAGTCACCAATATTCAATCCCCTGATCTACTCAGTAATAACCAAGCATTCCACCGACTGCTCACTGAGGGCATTAACATTGAGGTGAGCAAAGAGGGTAACACTCAAGGTGAGTATGCTTGGTTGATTGACTTTGAGAATCCAACCAATAACGAATTCCTTGTCGTCAATCAAGTAACCATCAAAGAAGATCGCTGGACAAGACGACCAGACATTATCTTGTATGTGAATGGCTTACCCTTGGTGGTCATTGAACTCAAGAATGCAACAGACGAGAATGCCACTGTAGAAGGCGCATACAAGCAAATACAGACCTATCAAAGCCAAATCCCTAGCTTGTTTACCTACAATGCTTTCAACGTCATCTCTGATGGTTTAGAGGCGAAAGCAGGTACTGTCTCAGCAGACTACAGTCGCTACATGGCGTGGAAGACAAACAATGGTCAAACCAAAGCCAAGAAGACACAAGCACAGCTAGAAGTCCTGATTCATGGTTTACTGAATCCAGTCACACTACTCGACATGATTCGACACTTCATTGTCTATGAATCAACGAAGCACGAGGATACCAATGGCTTAATCACCATTAAGACCATCAAGAAGATGGCTGCATATCATCAGTACTATGCAGTGAATGCAGCAGTCCTCTCGACTATTCGTGCGTCTGCAGTGAACTCGGACTCGAAATCAGCAGAAGTTGCCATGCAACATCAAGGTAGAAGTAAGCTCGAATTGGTACAGCAACAAGCAGTCGGTGACAAGAAAGCCGGTGTGGTATGGCATACCCAAGGCTCAGGTAAGTCTTTGTCTATGGTTTTCTACACAGGCAAGATTGTCTTGGCTTTGGATAATCCAACAGTCGTTGTGATCACAGATCGTAATGATCTAGATGATCAGCTCTTTGGTACATTCGCTGCATCAAGCCAACTCCTTAGACAAACACCACGACAAGCAGACAGCCGAGAAGAACTCAAAGAGTTACTCAAGGTGGGTTCAGGTGGCGTGATCTTCACCACCATCCAAAAGTTCCAACCGGATGATGGCACTAGCGTCTACGAGCAACTGTCAGACCGAACCAACATTGTCGTGATTGCAGATGAAGCACATCGTTCTCAGTATGGCTTTAATGCCAAGGAAGTCGATGTCAAAGATGAAGATGGCAAGGTTGTCGGTAAACGTACTGTCTATGGTTTTGCCAAGTACATGCGTGATGCACTTCCTAATGCTACTTACCTTGGTTTCACAGGAACACCAATTGAGAAGACGGATGTAAACACACCTGCAGTCTTCGGGAACTATGTAGATATCTATGACATCTCGCAAGCAGTGGAGGATGGTGCAACTGTTCGTATCTTCTATGAAAGCCGCCTAGCTAAGATTGCCATCAGTGAGGAAGGCAAAGAGCTGATTGAAGACTTTGATGACCAGTTTACTGAAGATGACTTAAACCAAACTCAAAAAGAACGTGCGAAGTGGGCAAGAGTCGAAGGTTTGATCGGCAGTAAAGAACGTATCAAAGCCATTGCAAAGGACATCGTAGAACACTTTGAGCAGCGTCTTAAAGCCAATGCAAACCAAGGCAAAGGCATGATCGTCAGCATGTCTCGCAGGATCGCTGTAGACCTTTACAACGAGATTGTAAAGATCAAACCAGAGTGGCACAGTGATGATCTGAATGATGGTGTAATCAAAGTTGTGATGACTGCCTCAGCTTCAGATGGTGAGGTGATTGCTAAACATCACACTACCAAGCAACAGCGCCAACGCTTAGCAGATCGTATGAAAGACAATGATGATAAGCTCAAACTCGTTATTGTTCGTGATATGTGGCTGACTGGTTTCGATGCCCCAAGTATGCACACCCTTTACATCGACAAACCAATGAAAGGTCACAACCTCATGCAAGCGATTGCACGAGTCAACCGTGTCTACAAAGACAAGGCTGGTGGCTTGGTTGTGGACTATCTTGGTATCGCATCTGACTTGAAAGAAGCCTTATCGTTTTACTCAGAAGCAGGTGGTAAAGGTGATCCTGCATTGGTGCAGGATGAAGCTGCAACGATCCTGCAAGAAAAGCTAGAAGTGCTTGATGGCATTTTGCATGGCTTCAACTACCAAGAGTACTTCACTGCAGATACTTCTCGTAAGCTCAACATCATTTTAGAAGCGGAAGAGCATATCCTTGGTGTAGATCAAGGAGAAGGGAAGACTCGCTTCCTGACAGCAGTCACAGCGATGTCACAGGCATTCGCATTAGCTGTACCTCATCCACATGCTATGGAAGCTGCACCAGTGGTGGCATTCTTCCAAGCAGTCAAAGCACGTCTTGCTAAGTTTAGTGATGGTACAGGCAAGATTTCTGGCTTAAGTAATGCTGAGCTTGAAGCCAAGGTAAAGCAAACCATTGACCAAGCTCTAGTCACAGAGCAAGTGGTAGATATCTTCGATGCTGCAGGGATTCAGAAACCAGATATCTCGATTCTCTCTGATGAGTTTATGCAGGAGATGAAAGACTATAAGCATAAGAACATTGCGCTTGAAACACTTAAGAAGTTACTTGGTGATGAGATTAAGGTACGAGAGCAACGCAGTGTCACCCAAGGTAAGAAGCTCATGGATATGTTGATTTCAGCAATTAAGGGTTATCAGAACAAGGTACTTACTGCAGCAGAAGTCATTGATGAACTGATCAAGTTAGCTAAGACAATTCAGGAGTCAGACAAACTGGCTGAAGAACTCAACCTGACTGAATACGAATATGCGTTCTACTCAGCAGTAGCAGACAATGACAGTGCTCGAGAATTGATGCAGAAAGACATATTGAGAGAACTTGCAGTCGTACTCACTGATTCTATTCGTAAGAATGTGACTTTGGATTGGACGATCAAGGAAGCTGCTAGAGCAAAGTTAAGAGTCATCGTGAAGAGATTGCTGAAGAAGTATGGCTATCCACCTGATATGGCTTTATTGGCTACAGAAACTGTATTGGAACAGGCTGAGCAGTTGGCTGAAGAGCTTTCCAGTTCAAAAGAATAGGGTACAGATAGTGTTCAAAAAGACCGCTATATTAACCATAACCAAGGGGGCATTTTTACACTGCTGCTAACAAGGACAACCCTTCACTTATACTAGCTCAAAACTGATCTGACAGTTCCCCGTTTTTTATTGTGCCTGTCAGGTTAAATTTGGGCTAAATTCTTATCAGCCCAAATTCGTTTTCCATTAAGTAAAGTTTCAAATGGGCTTCCTGTTTGACATCTTTTGGGAATAGTTTCGGATATTTTGTTGTTCTAACTTTTCATGATGCTGTTGAATTTAGTCCAGATCTCATAAAACATTGTATAACTGAAACGCTGGAAAACCTATTTAGCAAATTTGGGGTGTAGTTTCCACTTGAAATAATTCAATTAAAAATAAATGTATGTATTTTATTTATTTTTTGATATATTTCAGTTTAACCTAAAAACGACTAGTGATAGTTATAAAAAGTTGCGCTTAGAAGAATCTTTATTATTTTCAGAGGTTTACTTATGAAAAAGTTAGTAATCTTATTATCAATGTCGACGGTTTTTTTATCAGCTTGTGGTAATAAACATGACAAAATGGTTGGCTACTGGCAATTAGAAAATGTGCAAGGAAAGCGCATTATGCAAATTTTTAAAGAGGGTAAAGATAGTTATATTCTTAAAGAAAATGTGGTTGCTCGTAGTAATGTGGTGAATGGTAAAGAGGGAAGTTCTCTCGTATTGGAAAAAAAAGATGATACTTTAGCGGTTAATAATGGTTTAGCTGCTATGCCCTTACATTTATCTGATGATGGTCAAACATTACGTATTTCTAAAAATCAGTACAAAAAAGTAGATGAAAATTTTGTCAATAAAACAATAGAAAATATTAAAGTGTGTCATGAAATTGAAACAGAATATCGGACTAAAGTTAAAGAACTACCTATTTTTACTCGTGACCCTGCAATTCAAGAGCAACGTAAAACGTTGGCTGAGTCAACTACTAAAAAAATGCAAGCCATTGAAGATTGTAAATTTGGTATCTACTGATAATTACACTATTTAATGAGGGTGTAAATAATTCTGTGTAAATGTGGTTTTAAAAATACTTGGTTACACGTTCATCAAACATGATACTAAAACGATTCATGGCAGCTTTCCAATTCTGAATGGGCATCGTCCATTTTTTGCTTGCTGCCATAATCGCTAAATATACCACTTTTTTCACAGATTCATCGGTTGGGAAGATTTTTCTTTTCTTGGTGGCATGGCGAATGACACTGTTCAAGGATTCAATTGCATTGGTGGTATAAATCGCCTTGCGAATGTCCATTGGATAGGCAAAGAACGTGTTGAGATTCGACCAGTTGGCAAGCCATGATTTACTGATTTGAGGATATTTATCGTCTCACTTTTGACCAAATTCATCCAGGGATGACATACAATCGATACAGCGCATCATTATTATTGAAAATGGTGCCATGATGAATAGGGTATTTGATTGGTATATGCAGTTGCCTCTTGAGTGGCAGTCGAGCCTGTTTGTCTATCGTGGGCATGGGGCCAACATTAAAACAGTAGTTAAATTATTAGAACAAGTATCGGATAACTGCTTGTTGGCATTTTATGGTGATCTTGATCCGTATGGGATTAATATTGCCTCTCATTTTTATAAAATACGTCCTTTAGCCCTGATTGTGCCTAGTATCTGGCAGGAGATCACAGTCACTCATATCGACAACAATGTGAATAAATTCTTGAAGCAGATCGTTCAGACTAGGGATATTGCATTTGATCAAGCTGAACCTTTGATTTTAAGAGAGCTATTTCATCATGTTGATCCTAGCCAAAATAATGGACAGTACTTCCCTCTAAAGATAACGTAACGTTAACTTTGGAGATCCAAGAAATGGCCAAACGTTTTAATCCCAAATTTAAACAGCAAGCAATTGATTATGCACTTTCAAACTCACACGAGCCTACAGCTGCAATCGCCCAGAAATTAGGTGTGGGTTATTCAACTTTAGACAAATGGATTCGTGAAGCCAATCCAGTGGGTTCAAGCAAACGTCAACTTTCACCAGAACAACAGCGGATATTGGAATTAGAGAAAGAAGTCAAACAGCTTAGGGAAGTCAATGACATCTTAAAAAAAGCGCATGTGTACTTTCTGACAGATCATGCCAAGAAAAGTACACGGTAATTCAAGATCTGGATGTGAATGAAGTCACTGTATCTTCTGTCTGTAAATGCCTGGGTGTCAGCACTTCAGGCTATTATGCCTGGCGAAAGCGCCAGACCAATCTAGCGCAGAAATATAATGATTTAAAAGCCGTATATTGGCAGCATCATGCACGATTGGGTGCACCTTCATTGGTACATGACATGCATGATTTAGGTTACAGCATGAGCGAACGAACCGTTGGAAGAATGCTTAAAAAGCTTGGTTTACGTAGCAGGATTGCACGTAAATACAAGCATACGACTGATTCAAACCATCGTTTGCCTACAGCACCTAACTTGTTAGATCGTCAATTTACGGTCAATGAACCCAATAAGATCTGGACAACAGATATTACCTATATCCGTACTAAGCAAGGTTGGCTGTATTTATGTGTGATGCTGGATCTATTCAGCCGTCGTATTGTCGGTTGGCAAACCAGCTATCGAATAGACCGTCAATTGGTATGTGATGCGTTTCATTATGCAATGGCTCGTCAGGGGTATCCAATGGGTGTCATGGTACATTCGGACCAAGGCTCACAGTACTGTAGTCGTGATTTTAGGGCGCTATTATTGACGAATAACTGCGTTCAAAGTATGTCACGCAGGGGAAACTGCTGGGATAATGCAGTGACCGAAAGCTTCTTTCATACATTGAAAGTTCATGTGGTCCATGGCAGTGTATTTGCCACTCGAAAAGAAGCGAATGCTGTCTTGTTTGACTATATTGAGATTTATTACAATCGAATCAGAAGACATTCTGCAAACGGCTGTTTAAGCCCAGAAGCCTTTGAACAGAAATATTTCAAGAATTTAGAGGGATTTGTTGTCCACGATACTGTCTAGGATCAAAAACTAGATCACCTACCTGTATATCTTCGATTTTTTTCCAAATTCTCCGTGGTAAATTTAGATCCCTCTGTACACGCACTAGAGTACCCGCAATAAACACCCAGTAAGTGCTGGTATTTCTTTCAATTTATCACCCATAAAAAATGTCCCCTATTATTTGTTAATGATAATGTATGACTGTTAATTTTTTATCGTTCAAATTCTATTCTATTTAACATAATCAATGTTATACGAAATACAGATGTTAGAACCCATTTAAAGTGTCTGTATTCTCACCAATAAAAATGTCTAGTTTATGATGATTTAACCATCATGGACTGGATATGAAATATAGATGCTGATCACTATGTCTGACAAAGAAATTCAACGTCTTGCGGTTCTGCAAGACGTTCGAGATCATCGTATTACCCAAGTCCGTGCTGCTGAAATCCTGAATCTTTCCCCCGTCAAATTACCCGGTTATTGCAGAAGCTCAATCAAGATGGTGTTTCAGGTCTGGCTCATGCCAGTCGTGGTCAACCTGGCCATCGTCGCCATGATGACTTGTTAAAAGCAAAGTGCCTTTCCATTATTTCTGAACATCTGCTGGGCTTTGGGCCCACCTTGGCGCATGAGAAGCTCAGCAGCATGTTTGAGCTGAATATTCCTGTGGAAACAGTTCGTCGCTGGATGACTGCCAATGAGCTCTGGATTCCGCGATCCAAGCGTCTGAAACGTCCATATCAGCCTAGATATAACCGTGATTGCTTCGGTGAACTGATCCAGATTGATGGCTCCTATCATGACTGGTTTGAAGGACGATCCGCCAAATGCTGTTTGCTGGTTTATATCGATGACGCCACTGGAAAGCTGTTGCATCTGCGCTTTTGTGAGGCTGAAACGACCTTCGACTATATGCTTTCCACGAGAGCCTACATTAAGCAATATGGCAAGCCTTTGGCCTTTTATAGCGATAAACACTCAGTATTCCGAGTGAATCAGAAATCGAGCCAAGACAGCAAGATCACGCAATTTGGGCGGATTCTGAATGAGTTAAACATCGATATTATTTTTGCCAACTCACCACAGGCCAAAGGACGTGTGGAACGTGCTAACAGGACACTTCAGGATCGTCTGATCAAAGAGATGCGTCTGGAAGGCATCAGTTCGATTGCTGAAGCCAATGCTTGGCTACCCTGCTTCATTGAGCAGTTCAATCAGAAGTTCGCCAAGTGTGCGCGTAACTCAAAGAATTTACATCGACCATTAACCGAATCTGATCTTGAACTGGATGATATTTTTACCTGGCAGGAACCACGTAAGGTCACCAAGAATCTAACCCTGACGTATGACAAATGTATTTATATGCTTGAACCGACTGAATTGAACCAGAAATTAGTTGGACAATACATTTCATTTCTGGAGTACCCGGATGGCACTGTTGCGATCATGTATGAAGGACGGAAGATCAACTACAGTATCTTCAATAAACTGACTGGACTGCAGCAGAATGAAGTGGTTGAGAATAAACGGTTAGGCGCAGTTCTGGCCCATATCCAACAACAGCATGAAGAGTTGGAAAAACAGAATAAACGTTCCCGTGCCAAGAAAAGTATGCCGAGTCGTAAAGCTCAGAAAGCTAGCAATGAACAAAGAAATTTAAATCCTGTTCTTGACTCTTGCAGTTAAAAACAGGACATTTTAAATGGTTTATCGCATAGACATTTTAATTGGTGAATAACAACAGCTTTTTAAATTGTGTTATAATTCAGTATGCTAACACCTAGTTTACAGCCCACTCACCCTCGAGTGGGCTTTTTTTATGATTTTTCACGTTCCACGCCTATTCTTTAATCAATGTTCCACGGTTTTATTTAATGTTGCTGAACAATCAATGGATACCAGTAAAGCCCTTTAGGTCTTCTGTTGCTTCAAATATAAAGTCTCTACGATCAAGGATTAGACAATCTTTATTGTGTCGTCTGACTGATCTTGTGGCTTTGCTAATATCATGGCAATCCCAAGATTTGGGATAATACTTTATTAAAGAACGGACAATCTTGTTTTTATATTCTGAGTTTTCTATAATCTTAATTATGTTACATAATCAAGATTGATAATAAAAATGACGCAAAATAAGCATGGTGGTGCACGCAAAGGTTCTGGCCGTCCTTTTGTCTATAACGAACCGACCAAGGTCATTCGGGTGCCAGAGTCTCGTGTATTGGAAATCAAGAAATACCTGAAAAAAAATGACACTCCAAAGTTTAACGATATTTCCTCTATTACATTGCTTGAGACAAAAACACATTATGAGATTCCTGTTGCTTTGCAAAAAGTTGCTGCAGGCTTCCCTTCCCCTGCTCAGGACTATATCGATAAGACCCTTGATCTAAACGAGTTTCTTATTCAAAACCAACAGGCAACCTTTATCGTTGAAGTGGAATCCTTATCCATGCGTGATGCAGGGATTGATCTGAATGACAAGCTAATCGTTGACCGTAGTATTGAAGCCAAGCATGGGGATATTGTTCTGGCATTGATAGACAATGATTTTACGATTAAACGTTTAATGATTGAGGGTAATCAATGCTGGTTGCAGGCGGCTAATCCTGATTTTGCTGATATCTATTTGAAAGATAATCAAACCATGCTGATTTGGGGTGTGGTTACCAGTGTGATCAAGAAGTTCAGATGAGCAGTTACGAGCGGATTTATGCCCTGATTGATATTAACAACTGTTATGTCAGTTGTGAGCGGGTATTTAATCCCAGTCTAAACAACAAACCTGTCATTGTTCTCAGCAATAACGATGGCTGTGCTGTGGCAAGAAGTAATGAAGCCAAAGCGCTGGGCATCAAAATGGGCGTTCCTCTCTTTCAAATACAAGATATTGTTCAGCAACATCAGGTCGTGGTGTTATCCAGTAACTATGCTTTATATGCTGAAATGTCCAAGCGTTTTCATTCAATTTTGGCTAGTTTTGTTGCGCCACCTGAACAGGAAATCTATTCAATTGATGAGTGTTTTTTAGACCTGACCAGTTATGCACAAAATTTTGACTTAACTCAGTATGCGCATCACATGAAACAACGATTGTTGGATTGGATTGGCTTGCCCGTCTCGATTGGTATCGGGCGTAGTAAAACTGAAGCCAAAATGGCCAACCATCTTGCCAAAAAAAGACAGGGTTTCAAGGGTGTGTGTAACTTACTCAATATGGATTTCCTAGATCAGGAAATGCTTTATTCAGACATTGAGGTCGGTGAAGTTTGGGGCGTTGGTCGTAAGTTAGTTAAAAAACTAAATGCCATGGGAATCTATTCGGTACTGGATTTAGTGATGCAAGATTCTCATCGCATGGCGAGCCTTTTTTCTGTGGTAATGCAAAGAACAGTATTGGAGCTGCAAGGTGTTTCTTGTATGCAGTTAGATGATGCCCCTCCCCCCAAACAGCAAATCATAGCAAGTCGTTCATTTGGTGAAAAAGTTACCGAGCAAGATGATCTCAAAGAGGCTATGGGCAAGTATGTACAGGATGCGGTCATACGTTTACGAGCAGACGCTTCCTTATGTGGATGTGTCATTGCTTTTGTGCAATCGAATCCTTTTGATTCAAAGGTTCCCTATTACAGTAAATCGTTGGCTTTTGAGTTTCCTGAACCGACGGATTGTGTTTTGGATCTGATTAAAACAGCTATGCAACTGCTGGAACACATTTATAAATCTGACGTGAAATATAAAAAGTGTGGTGTAATTCTGACGGATTTAATTGCTAAGCAGCGCTTTACTCCTGACCTGCTGACGGACCACAGCCAGCGTGAAAGTAATGAAAGCCTCATGCAGACTTTAGAAGCGGTACAGGCGAGATATGGGAAAACTAAATTAGCTGTTGGCAGCTGCTACTTGCCACAACGAAAGTGGTCCATGAATCGTACCCATTTGACCCAAAACTATTTCAGCTGGCAGGGATTATTAAAGATCAGCCATTAAATTAATTAGCCTCACCTATTTGGTTTAAGTCAGCTTAATGAAGAACTCGACACATAAGCCGACACAGGCTTGATCCTCAGTCAACCATTTAACAACGTAAGTATGTTGTTTGGGATCCATGTAACACCTCTCGAGGAAAAGGTGGTTAGTAATAAAACTCTGCTCAAGCAAATTTATTGGGTTAACTGTCAGTTTTCACCATCTCATGTCCTTTATTTCTAGAACATTCTAGACTTTTCTCGACCTAGAATTTTTATTCTTTAAAGGTGTCATTCAACGCCTGTTGCACAGCATCAATACGTAATTTGCAGGCTTTATAGGCAGTCATGGACTCTTCAACGATCGCCATAAGGTTATCAATATCCGGTTCTTCCTGAGATTCAAGAAATTCGGCATTTTTCTTGAGAATTTCATAACCTTTCTTGAAACTTAGTTCTTCATTGTTCATGTGCGTTTACCTGTGTCACGGTGGCATCAATGGTGCCATCCTTAAGTTCAATCTGTAATTGCTGGTCAGTAATCTGCTGTATGGAACGGATGGCTTTGCCTTGGCTACGGACAATTGCATAGCCCTTGGCCATCACATTACGTGGATTCTGTAGCAAGGTTTCCCTCATCAATGACTCTACCTGCTGTGAAGCTAGTTTAATCTGTTGTTGAGCAAGATACTTAGTATCACTCTTCAGCATATCAACTCTACGTTGGGCTTCATTGATCTGGTTCTGTGTCAGAGTTTTGATAGTTTTCAGATACTGATCACTCTGGCTCTGGTAGGTGATCAACTGGTGCTGTGACAGTAGCTTGATGGTCTGCAAAGCAGTACTAACTTCATTGACTCGCTCCACAATCAGGTTACGGATCCCTGCGATCACTTTACTCGGAGTATCAAAGGAACGGTGTGCAATTTCATCCAAAATAGTGTGGTCTTTCTCGTGGCCAATACCGACCCAGATAGGCACAGTTCTTTTACACAGCAGTGCGGCCAGATCATAATCATTCAGGTAAGCTAGGTCATTCACGGCTCCACCACCACGGATAATCACAATAAGGTCTGGTGCTATCAAGTAATCTTGAGCCCACTGTCTTAAGGCACGGCCCAAAACCTGAATGATGCTGGCAGAAGCAGTATTACCCTGAAAAGTTGCTGAATGATAAACGAAATGGCAGACACCAGCCTGAGCCAGGGCATCCGCATCTTTTTTAAAGTCACCTAACCCTGCAGCATTTTCCGGTGCAATGACCAAGACATTCTGAATATCAAAGGGTACCGGCAACTGTTTATTGTTATTGAGCAGGCCTTCCTCAGTCAGTCGCAGCAGAATCTGCTGATAGCGTTTGGCGATGTCTCCTAGAGTAAAGCTAGAGTCGATATCTTCGATATTGACCGAGAAGCCATATTGCGGATCAAATCTAGCTTTGACCTTGATCAGTACATTCAGGTCTTTCGACAGTTCAATACCACTTTCTCGTTCAAACTTTAGAACTATTTTTTGTGCCGTAAATTTCCAAATGGTGCCTTTACAACTAGCGATCACCTTATGGCTTTCTTCATCTTTCTCAGCCAACTCAAGATAATAGTGACCGCCTTTAATACTTAAATTACGGATCTCAGCCTTGACCCACACTGCCCCATCAAAAGTCAGATGGATGACTTCCTGTACAGTGGCAAGGTATTCACTAAGGCTGAGTTGTTGACGTTCTGACATGATGTAAAGGATAGCTAAAATATAAGGAGGTGAGATTTAACCTAATATTGATCAATTCTACTGCAAATCAGATGAGTTTATTGCAATTTTGAGAAATGTATAAGTTCTTCTTAGACACCTAGAGTGATCATTGAGATTTTTAGTTTAATTATACTTTTATATTAAAATAGATATATAATCAATAAAATCATTATATTTTACTATTTTAATAAAATTATGAAGCAATACTGTACACTGCAAATCTACCAAGACTATGAATGGCATGACTGTGCTTTGGTTGAGGTTACGGATGATCAAAATGCTGGATGGCAGGCAGCTACACGTACATCATATTTGTTCGAATATGCTATTTCATATATGGATCTAAGAGATGGTCATGCGCTTGCTTATGACTTACCAGTGAACGTTCAAAATAGATTGGAATCAACTTGGCCAGCATTTCTTATGGATCTATTACCTCAAGGATACGGCCGCAAAGAATTACTAATACAGCTTGATTTTTCTGAGAATGTTCAGGAACAAGCGGACTGGGCGCTTTTAAAAGCAGGCGCAGGAAATCCAATTGGGAATCTGCGAGTCAAAGAGGCTCATGAGTGGTTACAAAGTCATTTCCCAAAGCTGCAGAATCAGGGATTTAGCCTAAGCCAAATTATTGAACGTAAAGAGAAGTTTATTGAATCGCTCGCATCTTATGGACTTTTTATTGCTGGTTCATCTGGTATTCAGGGTGAGTGGCCAAAATTGTTGTTAACACAAGGTTATGATGATCTTTTCTATCTAGATCATACTCTTCCAGATGATCAAGTTAAGCAGCATTGGTTGGTTAAATTTAGCCGCGGCAGTGATCAAAATTTGAATAAAATCCTGATGAACGAAGCTTTGTATATGAAAGTCGCTCAGTACTTGCAACTACGTGTACACCGGGATCTTGAGCTACATGGCAAGACTTTGTTTATTCCAAGATTTGATCGCAAAGTAATTAATGGCAAAGTTGAAAGAATTGCTCAGGAAAGCCTTGCATCTCTAGGTGGGAAGGCGGGCTTTGGGGTTAGAATGACCCATAATCAAATATGTACCCTGCTTATGGAGGCTTGTACCGAACCAAAGCAGGAAGTATTTGAGTATTTGAAGCGTGATCTCGCAAATGTTGCCTTAGGCAATAAAGATAACCATACTCGCAATACAGCAATCCAACGCTTCAATAATGGTAAAATTCAGCTCACACCATTATTTGATTTTGCGCCAATGTGGTTACATCCTGATGGTATTGCACGTACTACTCGTTGGGAAAGAGATGATCATGGTGGTATGCCACTTTTGAGTTCTGTGATTGAGCAGATAGCTGAAAGCACTTCGATTGGTCCACAAGAAATTAAAACTTTATTAATTGAACAGTTACCAATTTATCGGGGATTGTTAGAAAAGATGCAGGCTCTTCAAGTAGCGGATGAAATTCTGGAAAATAGCCAATATCGAATAATCAATATTTGCCAGCAGTTGGAGGAGATCAGCCATGGATAAACGTTTTAAACCATTGACCCCTATTCAACAAATGGAAAAAAGACTATCTGTGCTTGAAACCATCAATAATCATCCAGACTGGTCTTTTTATCAAGTTGCTCGATTTATTCGAACAGAGCTACATTTAACACTGAATGATATGGCTAAAATTACTAAGATTGCGCCACAGACACTGCAAAAAATGGAGCAACCAGGGAGCAATCCTACTTTGAAATCCATGCAGAAATTACTCGATACTTTCGGTTTACAATTACAAATAAAAGTTAAATGATTTTTAATTCTGAGCCATCGGTTTTTCTAAAATCTTATCCGTTTAAGGATACAAAGAGGAAATAAACAGGCTCTAGGTTGTTTTATGATTATTTTTAGACAAACGACTCCAAAACCTTATGTAGCAAGGGTTTTGTCTCTACAGTAATTAATTTGTTTTTGAAAAAATGGAGTAGAGTGTTTGAAATATGAATAATCGAATTCGGTTTCTGTAAGCACAGTAATTTCATCTGCATGTGCTTTATATTCATCTATATTTTCGAGTAATTCATCCTCTGAGAATGGGAGTTTTTTTTGATTTTCAGTGTCGTTCATAGAGTCATATCCTGAGAAGTTATTTAGATCATCATAAACCAGACATTTTTAATGGTGAGAATACAGACACTTTAAATGGTTTCTAACACAAAAAAGGGAGCTTATAGCTCACTGCTGTCCCATAGTTTGATTTAAATAAAAAAACCTGAGTCTGAATCGTTAAAATATAAGTGCGAACCAACACTTTAACGACCAAGGACTCAGGTTTTGTCATATCAGAATACCGTATTTCATCAATTGATTAAACCCATACTCCGACAAGATTTTGAACGTCTTGTTCAAATACATCATGTCGGTCAGAAATTTAGAGCCGCTTCAAGATGGGATCAGTTCATTGCCATACTGATGTCTCAACTTTCCTGCAGACAAAGTCTGCGGGATATTCAATCTAATCTAGAGTGTCAACAAGAAAAGCTGAATGCTCTCGGAGCAAAGTCTATCACCCTCGCAGTACACTGGCTCGAATCAATCAGGAACAGCCTGCAGCCTTGTATGAACAGCTATTTTACACCTTACTTAAATCTTATGAACACTCAAAAGTAGCTCATAAATTCCGCTTTAAGAATCCCTTATATTCCCTGGATGCCAGCCATATTGATCTGTCATTTTCCTTATGTGAATGGGCCAAAGTGCATGAATCCAAAGCCAGCATGAAACTTAGCGTTGGCTTAAATTACAGCAATACCATTCCTGAATTTGTGGCGCTTGGGGATGGCATTGAAAATGATATGGTACAAGGCAGAGCATTCAAATTTCCTGCTGGCAGTATTGTCGTATTTGACAAAGGATATATTGATTATCAATGGTTTGCCCAATTGACTCATCAAAAGGTCAGTTTTGTCACCCGATTGCGCCCAAAGACAGTTTATCAAGTGAAATCTAGCCGCAGCGTATTAGCATCTAAAGGTATTATTGCGGATGAATGGATTGAATTAAGTAGTGCTTATGCAAAGAAAAGAGGTGCTCCCAAATTATTAAGACGTATAGAATTTTATGATACCGATAAGAACAGGACGTTTGAGTTTCTGAGTAATAACTTTCATCTGGCAGCATTAACGATTGCTGCAATTTATAAAGACCGTTGGAAAGTGGAGCTGTTCTTTAAAGCACTTAAACAGAATTTAAAATTAAAGTCATTTCTAGGCCGAAGCCGTAATGCCATACAAACTCAAATTTGGATCGCGTTAATCGCCTATTTGCTGGTGAGTTTCGCTCAACATCTGGGGAAAGAAGGCTGGACAGTGCAGCGCTTACTCAGAATCATTCAAGTGAATTTGTTTGAAAGAAAAACGTTAAAAGCTTTATTCTCACCCGATAAAATCCCCATTAAACAAGAGGAAGCTTATTTAAGCTTCCTCTTGTGAAAAATTGTGGGACAGCAGTGGCTTATAGCTACCTTTTTTATCGTTACACATTAAATCCTATATGTTTTCCTGTTGGAAGCTCCACATCAATACGGAGCTTACCACCCATTGCCTCAACATACTTTTTCATGGTTGAAATCTTTAAATCATTACCACGATTTTCAATTGCTGAAAGTGATGGCTGTTTTATTCCCAAAGTTTCAGCAAGTTCTTTTTGGGAAATCTCTAACTCTTCTCGAATAAGATGGAGCTGAGTCTCTAACAGTAGCTCATCAGCCATTTTTTTAATACGTGCTTGGCTCTCTGGAGAGCGACTAACCAATAATTCCTGTAAGGTTTTAGCCATTAGATTGTTCTCCTAGGGTTGAGAGATGAAGTTCGTATTGCTGTTCTGCAATGTCCAGCATCTCTTTTATAGAAACGCTTTTTACCGCCTTTATCACCGATGCAAAGCACAATGGCCTGTCGTAATGGATCAAATGCAAAAAAGGCTCTAAGTGGTTTACCTCTATGCTGAACGCGTAGCTCTTTCATATTGGTAAATTTAGAGTCATACACGGTATCCACTAAAGGGCGACCTAAGCTAGGTCCCTGCTGCTGTAGAACGACCAAAGCTGCGAGGACTTTCTCTTGTGTTGATTCATCTTGCTGCTCAAGCCACTCATTAAACAGATCTGTTGTGATGACTGTCCACATATCACAACCAAAATATAGATTATAGTCTATATTTTATAGTGAACTTAGTCAGTTTTCAAATGGTAATAAAAAACCCCGACATCCTGTCGGGGTTTTTCGTGTTTGGTTGCAAGGTATAACTTCTGTCGTACCTAACCATCCTTGTGCTGATCTTTCTTATTCTTGTTGTTTGGAGCTTCCTGCTTTCCTTGACTACATCATAAGAAATAAAGCTTTGATCAGCTAGAAGCAGATTCCTTAAATTACTGTACGTCAAAGCGTACAAAAATGGCTTAAAAATAGCCCCAGAGTTATCCCCATAAATTGTGGATTTTTTTCAGGTTGAAAGCCTTATAGATTGTAGGTGATTTTCTGTTTTGAGTGTTTTTTGAGCAAAAATGTTGGCAAAAAATATCAAAACCGCTCATAAAAAAGCCGACTTGTTTCAAAATCGGCTTTTTGTGCATTTTTAGATTTTTCTGGTTTTATTAAGTATCTGATATTTATATTAATATACAAGTGTATTGCGTATAACCACCATTATGTTAAATAGAATCAAAAAACCTCCAATAAAATCGTTATAGTATTATTATTTATTGAGTAGATAAGAGAATTAAATTAGTGAAATATTCAAATGAAAAAATAGTAAAAGCTCTCTTACTTTCTCCTTTACCACTACTTTTTTTCACAGCAGTCCTGTTTATCGTAATGAATCAGGAATACAGCCTATACTCGATTTTAGTGGTTCTTGTAGGGCACGGTCTTGTCTACTTGGCTTATTGTATTTTGACTGTACCTTTCAGCTTCATATTCTCAATTCTTTTAAATCGTTATAACAGTCTTAATTTATTAACTATCTGTATTGCCTCTATAATTATTGCTACTCCATTTTTTATTCTTTTTGGATGGAGTCACACAGGAGAAATTTCGAAAGAGTGGTGGAAGATGTATACAGATACATGGACTATCTTTATGGCTCTATTTCCTGGCTTATGTTATTGGCTATTTCTGATTAACCTAAAAGATAAGAAATCAAAGAATATTGAATAAACCATTGCATAGAGATTCTTAAATTTCCCTAAAATTAACATAATACACGTTATACGAATTCCCAAGGCATGGCTTCCAGTCATGCTTTTTTTATCAAAAGACTATACCTGAATGATAGCGAGCCAAATCGCATACAATATCTATCATTAGACTTAATGCAATAATTAAATGATAGTATTATCATTAATCTAATAGAATTAAGAT
>NZ_VPEP01000110.1:0-1648 GCF_013417035.1 Acinetobacter sp. YH16053 | reverse complement strand
GTGATTCAGCGAGGATTTCACGTGCTTTGTTGGTGATAGTTTTATTTTCTCGTTCAGCAATGATTTGAAGTTTATCTTTGAGATCATCTTCAATTCTAAAGCTCACCGTTGTTGTTTTTTTGCTCTCTGCCATTAATTCCCCTTTTTTCTCGTTGTCTAAAAACGTTGACGTACAAGGCTCTAAGGTGTGTTACCTATGCGTTTTTAATTGGTTTGTTAAAAATATCTCCAAATACAAAATTACAGGCACGAGGGCGACGATACACAAACGGGGACAAAATGGGGACATTTTTACCGTTTATTACCGTCGCGTACTCAGGGGGCTTTCCCCTGATACCCCGAAGCCTCTACGAGTCTTTTTCTGACGCGCTGCGCTTGTCCAACGATTCACAGACAGATAAAAATTTTATCTGCCCGTTCACCGTTTATGAGTCAAACGGGAAGATAATTATTTTGAAGGTTAAGGGGTAATTTTTGTGGCTAATAAAATAATGTTAAAAACGAAGCCAAACGGCACAGAAACCGTTCTAAACTTTCAGGGTAGATTTGGGTGTTTGATAGGGTGATCGTGTCTTAAAATCGTTTTGAGGGGCTTTAATGCGGATGAATGGGCGGTTTTAGTAAACTAACTCGCCCGTTTAACATAAAAGGGATTGTATGAATCAATTTTAGCTAGAGTTTAAGGTTGTTCAAATTAATGTACAATGATTGCACTGTATAAATAACCAGGTGTAGCATGTATGGAAAAGCACTTTATCAATGAAAAGTTTTCACGAGATCAATTTACGGGGAATAGAGTTAAAAATATTGCCTTTTCAAATTGTGATTTTTCAGGGGTTGATTTAACTGATACTGAATTTGTTGATTGTAGTTTTTACGACAGGAATAGCTTGGAAGGGTGTGATTTTAATAGAGCCAAACTAAAAAACGCTAGCTTTAAAAGCTGCGATTTATCAATGAGTAATTTTAAAAACATTAGCGCCTTAGGTCTTGAAATTAGTGAGTGTTTAGCTCAAGGAGCTGATTTTCGAGGGGCTAATTTTATGAATATGATAACTACAAGGTCATGGTTTTGTAGTGCTTATATAACCAAGACAAATCTTAGTTACGCTAATTTTTCTAGAGTCATATTAGAAAAGTGCGAACTGTGGGAAAATCGCTGGAATGGCACTGTGATAACTGGCGCCGTGTTTCGTGGCTCCGATCTTTCTTGTGGGGAGTTTTCATCGTTTGATTGGTCTTTGGCTGATTTTACTGGTTGTGATTTAACGGGTGGGGCGCTTGGCGAGCTTGATGCAAGGCGAATTAATTTAGATGGAGTGAAGTTGGATGGAGAGCAGGCGCTTCAGCTTGTTGAGAGTTTAGGTGTTATTGTTCACCGATAAAATCTAGGTAAAAAACGCCTAATGCCCCAATGTGGTACTAATCAAAACGGAGCGAAGCGACATCTTCATCTTGTCTTTGCTTTTCTCCATGATCAGTTATTGGGTCATGGTCTCTTAGCTCGTTAATCTGGCTAAGTCTGGTTAGGTTGGGCTTCTTTCGACGGTGCAATCCAAGAAATCCCTAGTCCGTTGATTGGTGCTCTTATCAGGTACGCACTGTAATCTTTCGATACCGCAGCGTGATTCGGAGGCAGAGCCGGAAT
>NZ_VPEP01000109.1:0-1662 GCF_013417035.1 Acinetobacter sp. YH16053 | reverse complement strand
TGATCTGTTGGTATTCTCGTGCAGCATCTAAATTTTTGGCTTTGATGGCTTCATTTTCAAGTGCAATTCTTGGTAGCACAATTTCAGTGTTACGTTCTTCAAGCGGTCTTTTTTGTTCCTCGTCATATTGTCTGCGAAGTGCTGTAGCTTCATGCCCTTCATGATGAGTGGGTTCAAGAAAGTCTAAGCCCTGATCCTTGTAACTCCGGTGGTCGATGCGTTCGTCTAGTCCGGCATTTTCCAATACTGTGTTTACAACATTGGCAAAAGTTGCTCGGCTGTCCTTCAGGATCTCGGGACCATGGTCGTTGAAGATTCTTTGTTTCTTTCCTAATTCGCCTTTTTCATTGATGAGTCTGGTCGTGAACATCATGTGTACGTGATAGTTTTTATTATTGGTTTCATCGTTATGTTCATGTGGTGCATGGATGCAGGCATCGACAATAACATTGTGCTTGTTCACAAAGTCTCGGCAAAAGTCATCAACGATTTTTATGCGTTCTGCATCTGTTAATTCATGTGGTAAAGCACAGATATATTCTTTGGCGAGTCGTGCATTGGCTTTCATTGAGCCATTGGCATTGAATTCTTTTTTTTCTACTGTATTCCAAAGTGTTTGACGGTCTAAAAGTTTTGTATTGGTATGTTCTGGTGCATAAATATTTTTGTATTCAAGTCCCTTTTTTTTAGTGTAGTCCTGAGTCTTTCCAAAAGTCAGATCCTCTAATTTTTCACAGGCACGATAAGCAGCACAAGCAACGGCTGAACGTCCGTCACTTCGTGAGATGTTGCTTTCATTCAAATGAAAAATTGCCACTTTAAAAACCTAAATTTCTGCATACCGTGGTTTTGATTTTTGCAACTTTGAAAAAGTTGCTGACCATGCTAAAGCGAGGTCATGGGGTACAGGGGTTTCCCCTGTCGCAACGTCCACTTTTGAATGAAATGATAAAAGTGGGTAAGTGCGCCCTTCGTTTCACTCCGGGAAAACTTCGCTTCGCTACGTTTGATATTGCTCGCTTTGTTTTTTGACTCTATGATGATGTTTGATTATTGATCATCACGGTTTAATACTATGTCAGATATTCAAGAAAAGAAAGATGCAGTTTTAAAGAAGCTCACTAAAGCACAGCAGAAGAAGTTATCTCTACAAGAGCAAATTGAGTATTTGAAAAAAGAACAAGAGCAGATCTTAGAACAGGCAAAACAGAAACAGAATGAGCTTAAACTTAAGCAGCAAAAACTTTTAAGTGAAGCCAAAGCTCAAGAACGGAAAAATGAAACTAGACGGAAAATTTTGCTTGGCGCTTGGGTTTTGAATAAATTTAAGAATGATGAATCTTTTAAACATCAATGGGCTGATTTTGAGCAGTTTTTAAGTGCGGAAAGTAAGACAGAAGAAAATAGACAGAAAGATAAAGAGCTTTTTAATGATCTTTTTAAGGGATAAGTTCTAAATTTCATATAAGAGATTTTATGTTAAATATCGATATTTCAGTTCTAAAAATTTTTATAAAGTTTAAATAATTTAAGCTATAATTTTTAGCAAATCAGTCTTTATAAATTAATAATATGTATAGAGTTTTAGAAGAAATTGGTTGTGGTGGGTTTGGTCAAGTTAACTTAATTGAGTACCTAGATGGATCACAAGCGGCAAAGAAA
>NZ_VPEP01000108.1:0-1673 GCF_013417035.1 Acinetobacter sp. YH16053 | reverse complement strand
ACAGATCATTAGCAGACTTGATTGATTTCATTAATAAAGAGTTTTTTATTCTGAATAAAAACACATATACAGGGATAGCAACTGTAATAGCTTTAAATATAGGAGCTAGCCAATTATAAGGAATAAGATCAGGTTTTATTAATACGCTACAAATGGAAAAAAACCACAAAAGCAGAAGTGACGTCCAAACAACATATAGTTCCTTATCCATATGATTTATTTCACTTTACTTTCAGCGTCATTAATATACTTTTCTATTCTATCAGTAATAAGTTCTTTTAAGTCATCATCTACCACTATCTTTAGATGTCTATTTAAATCAGATTTACGATAACCATTTTTACGAATTAGACCACCAAAAGATTCTTCTAGATAAGAAGATCCAGCTGTAGATATACCATTAAAATCTAAAACAAGAATTTGGTTTGGATTCGTTTTTAAAGATTGGAAAAAAGGTAGTAGAACTTCTTCTCTAAATCGTTCACCACTATGTAGACCATCTTTTCTAGCTCTACCCATAGGTCTTGGATAATATTCTTTAGCCACATCATATTTGATTTCAAGCATAAGTTTTACTCGCGACTAATTTCACATTATTCAAAGGAATTTCCCATCCTACAGTTGTACCTTCAATAGCATCTTTGTAGTCTTTTAAACCAGCGACAGATGACCAAGCCCCTTTTCTACTTAGAACTATCACATTTGCACCATCTACATCAGATTCAACCTGCATGATATCATTAAAGCCTTTTCCTCGATGGTACTCTTCTGTTGCAGATCTTCTCCATTTTGTTGCTATTTCAATCAATTGAGAGTCATTTTTACCAGTAAAGAGTTCAATTGGATTAATAGATAAACGATCTCTTAGCTTAACTGGAATAGTTACCGGAATAGTTTTTCCTACATCTGATACCACGATCAGACATGTATTTTTCTCTTTATCTATGCAAAAGAATAAAAACCATTTCTTATATTGAGCATTTTCATCATAGGCATGATTGATCACATTACTGATTGCTTCAGCAATAGCATTTTGTAAAACAAATCTAGCTCTTCTATCTGGTAAGATCATAGCTATTTGCTCTTCAATCTTTTCGTATTCCTCGCCTAAATCAGCGCTATCTCCCGATAAACACTCCCATCTATCAACAATATTAATAGTTTTACCAACATAAGGAGGCTGTTTAATAAGACTATGAATGCCTAATCTAGAGAACATAGCTTTTACTACATCCTTATCAGAGGTTCGTCCTAGTAATTCTTTTTTATTTTTTAACTTATCCAATTGATGTAAAAGGTAAATAACGCCTTCTGGCAACAATAGTTCTACATCCTTAAAATTAAGATATAAACTCTTATTAGCTCTATCTCTCAGCTTTATTTTTCTTATAGTTTCTAGAAATTTTTCTCTATGACCCATTTTAGCTAATGAGATTACAGATGAAAATTTTATTAAGCCGATATAAGTATGTGATCTTTTTTTACCTTCCTTTCTTATTTTTAAATCTGATTTTTTCTGACGAAGAATAGCTTTTTGATTAGGCTTTTTCACAAAAAATCCTTGTTTTTTAGACGGTAATCGAGCAGATATGATATTATACAAACGAACTAATAAAAGAAATATATAAAAGGATTTAACACAAGATCTCTTATGCGAAATCTCAGGCAAAAAT
>NZ_VPEP01000107.1:0-1678 GCF_013417035.1 Acinetobacter sp. YH16053 | reverse complement strand
GAGTTAGTTTAAAAAATTTTAGGAAGTAGTTTAGAAAAGTCGATAGGTCTAGTTTAAATAACTATATGAATTGTTTTAAGATCGATAAACCTAGCTTTAAGATCGATAAACCTAGCTTTAAGATCGATAAACCTAGCTTTAAGGGTCGATAAACCTAGCTTTAAGGGTCGATAAACCTAGCTTTAAGGGTCGATAAACCTAGCTTATTGACTGTTATAAGTTATAGATAGTCAGGCATTCAGAGAACTTAAAAGCATTTAAAAGTATTAAAATAATTAAAAGCCCAAAACATAAAAAATTGCCCTTGGTTTTCGCTACGCTCAAACTCTATTGAACTTCGCTCTCGCTCAGTTCGTAGGGGCAATTTTTTAGTTAATTCTTTCTTGAATTCGAAAAACCAAAAGCAAGAATGGATTCGCTACGCTCATAGAGCTTTTTCACTCGCTTTCGCTCGATCTAAAATCTGATTTTTACATGTGATTTACGCTTTATTAGGCTCTACAGCCTAAAAAGCTGTTTTTCAGAAAGTCGAAGCGCGAATTTTAGTGGTTCGCTCGTAGACACTCGCTCTATAGATACCTTTTAGGTATTTAATTTGAGTTTTAAGGATATTTCTTAGTTTATAAATTAAGGATTGATCTGGAGTGAAATGTAAAAGGGCTTATTTCGCATTTTTAGCCCTGATTACATTTTTGTATAGGAAACTATAGGGTTAAGCCAAAAACAGGCTGTAATCGCATTTTATGGCTTTCCACGGTGCTTTTGGATGAGTACTTTGTGAAACTCTTGCCCATTGATTTTATAGGTTGGCAAATCTTCAAGCATACGCTGGAATAATTTTGTTTCTTCCTTGATATCTTCGGTGTTGTTTTGGATCTCTTTATAGATTGTGGTTTCTTTAATGGTTTTTTCCCAAATAATGCTCTGTAGGAGGGCATCTCTGAGCAGGGGAATATCACTGTGCTGGATCTGAAGATCAAGGTCTTTATAAAGTGATTGAACTACACCTCCTATCGCGTATTTGAGTTGGTTTTCTGCATTGCGTTTTTTCTGGGCTTCCGTCAGTTCCTTGTGACTTTTCTGCAAAATTTCACGTTTGTGTTCATTCTCCAGCCGGATTCGATTGTCTAGGGCGGCTTTTTCAATTTTCTGATAAGACTCTAGGGCGCGATCCAGGCGGAAAAAATTATCCTGATCCATTGCTTGATTGAGTAAGGTCAGAATTTCAATTTCGTTGGCCAAGAGGGGCTGCTGGTTTTTGTCCTTCAGTTTGATCTGTTCAATGAGTGCCTGTCTTGTTAGAAACTGGTTCTTCTCCCGGTCGACTGTTTTGAGCAGACTGAGTTGTTGGTCATTGAATCTGCCATTGGAGTGCTGAAGTAGGGTCAAAGCCTGTTGTTGTTTTTTCTTGAGGAAGGGAAGTTTCTCCAGGAATTGCTGCAATGTGGTGAGGTCATTTGAGGTGAGTATTTTCGCAGGTCTTCCACGTGCCGCCATCGCATTCTCCAGCATAAAATGGGTGAGGTTTTTGTGTTTTCAGTTTAGCATAGGCCGGCATGAGAAGAATTAAATAAAATGTGGGAACATTATATTTAATTCTTAAGCTCGTTTCCGTGTTTTTATTTTAGTATAATTTCTTCGAATTATACTGAAATAAAAACACTTCTCCTCGTGCTCA
>NZ_VPEP01000106.1:0-1690 GCF_013417035.1 Acinetobacter sp. YH16053 | reverse complement strand
TTTTATGATAACTTTACTGTTAAAAGAAGTCTAGACAACCTTGTTTTATGCTTGGATATAAGGCTTATTTTAAAATAATAGTAGTGAAGATTTTCTAAAATTAACATAATACACCTTATACGAAATACTGTTTTTTATTCGATATAAATCATAAACTTATACTAAGACGTTCCAGGGTTCAGCGCACTGGAACGGCTTTTTTGTGACTATTCACGTTCCACGCCTATTCTTTGATCAATGTTTCACGGTTTTAATTAAATAAACTGAATAATTCAATCTGCACGATTTAAGCGATTATCTTGAATAAGATCATCCAATTTATCTTCTAAATCTTCAATCTTATATTTGAGCGATAAAATAGAATTTTTTAAACGCTCATTTTCAGGAGCATCAGGATTTTTTAATTGATTAAAAATTTCTAATAATTCGTTGCGATTAGTGCTTAACCTTTCAATGTCACTTTCAATAGCCATTCTTGGTGTCCACAGAGCAAGTAAACTTTGCTCATAGTCTTTGAGTTCTTGATGGCTCATTGCATCTAATTCAGCTCTAGTTTTCATGGTTTAAAATCCGTCTTGCTATGAAGAGCTTTAAAAATCCGCTTTGCTGTTTCCTCTCTTACACTTTTCGGATCTCGTAAGATGCCACTAATCCAAAGGGCAAAACTAGGATAGTCCTGGAAGTTACTTAGGTCTGATAGCTCAGAAAGTTTAGATAAAATAGCACTGTACTTGTTAATTTGAGCATCAGACAGGTTGCAGAATATATCTATTGTTTTTGGATCTCGCTCAGGAGCTATTAATTTTGGCTTAGATTTTTCTTTCACAGTGAACTTAAAGCCGACAACAGAACGTCCTTTTTTAACTGGACTATAGTCAACTGTTACATCGGTAAATTCATTAATTTCATCTAATGAGCTCTTCAAAACTCTTCGTTTTAAGTTCCTCAAATCTCTATAAGATTCTGGTAAACCAAACTCTGTAAACATTTCATCTAGCGTTAATTCAAAGCCATTTTTTGCCTGATTTTTTTTCGCTAAATGGTAAAAGTCTATTGAGTAGTCTTTTTTTAATTTTAGAACTACATCTTTTTTATAACGAGTGTATGGATTGTATTTATCTAAAATTTTCAACATCACCAAAACAATAGATGTAAACCTTAAAGATATCCCTGCATCTTCATAAGTAGCATCAATTACCCAGTTAGAGTAGACCTTTTTCCCCCTATCATTAACGTATGAAAAGGACCGATCTACTAGTTTTTTTGACGCATTTTCAATTTGTTTATAAGCAGAATTGACTTTGATACCACAGTCATCAGCAAATTGTTGAGCAGATATTAAGATTTGATCTTGTTCACTTGCATCGATATTTCTAGCAATCGGAGAAGCCATAATTAAAATTCTTTTTTCATCTACAGACATGCTTTTAAAGCATTCAGTAACTTTGTTTTGAATAGCCATTGTTGTTACTGGATAAGATTTATCATAACTATTTTCTTTATTCATTCAGATATCAAACCTTATAAAAAATGAACATGATTTTTGTACCCTTATGAGAAAACAATGTACACCAATAAACATAAGGGTACAATAATTTATTTGTACCCTTTATCATGCTATTTGTACCCTTTAATCATGCTATTTGTACCCTTTTAAACGATAAAATCATGCTATTTGTACCCTTTATCA
>NZ_VPEP01000105.1:0-1720 GCF_013417035.1 Acinetobacter sp. YH16053 | reverse complement strand
AAGACTAAAAATGGGAGCTTATAGCTCCCATTTTTGCCTTCGTATAACGTGTATTATGTTAATTTTAGGAAATCTTAGTCTTTAGCTAACATAATCTTCAGTTGATATTACTTGAGCATATGCAAATTCAAAAGCGGCCATTAATGTTGCATGGACATGACCAGCAGGTACTTTAACGCCATTAAATTCCAAGTCTAGTGTTGCACAAGCATCATGTATCACTTTTACCTTATAACCAAAATCAGAAGCAGCACGAACAGCAGCATCAACACACATATGCGTCATAGCACCAATCACGACTAACTCAGTCACTTGATTGCTATCTAAAATTTCTTTGAGATTCGTATTTAAGAACGCATTGATGTGATTTTTAATGATTACAGCTTCATCTTCTTGCGGCTTAACTGTGTCCTGAAATTCAATACCATTTGAGCTAGGTTCAAATATAGGAGATTCAGCATCAGCAATATGTTGGACATGAATCACTTGAGTACCCAGTTGATGGGCTTTCGCAATTACTTTCACTGCATTAGCAGCAGCTTGTTCAATATTTACCAATGGTAATTTACCTGTAGGTAGATATTCATTTTGTAAGTCGATAACTAATAAAGCTGATTTTGACATACCTATTCCTTTACTTAACTAATATTTGTTTTGTTCTACTTATGTTTTAAAGAAGTGGAATGCTTCCACTTCTTTAAGTCACTTTAGAAAGAAAGCGTTTCACCATCGATAGGAATTAAAACCTTATCTTGGATTCCTTTGTCCTTTACGTAATCTGCAAGCTCAGCACGTGTTACCGACATGTGGTTAATTGCATCCATGTGAACAGCAACCACTTTAGCATTTGGTGCTTTCTGAGTTGCATGATAAGTATCTTCTTTGCCCATAATAATGGATTCTTTAAAGCCATCAACCAAGGCGTTACCTGTATTCAAGACAATCACATCAGGTTTAAATGTTTGAATCGCTTGATCAACTTCAGAACGCCAGATGGTATCTCCTGCTACATAAACAGTTTCATGACCAGCAGCTTCAAATACCACCCCCATTGCTTCGCCTAATCCAGCTTTAAGCTTAGGAATACGGTACATGGCATCAGTACCATGTTGGCCACCAGTTTTAGTGAGCTTAATCCCTTCAAAGGTCGCTTGAGTTAATACACGAACATCTTTGAAGCCTTGTGACTGAATGATTTTCTGGTCTTCTTTATTCTGTACAAACAACGGCATGTTTTTCGGAATAGTCGCTTGTGCTGCATCATCCCAATGATCTAAATGGGTATGGGTCACGATTACCGCATCTACACCTTCTAAAATCGTTTCGGGCTTGATAGGCAAATCGACTAATGGGTTCCGTAAATAGCTACGATGAGTATCGGGGAAACCTTCATAGAACCCTTTTTTAGCAAACATTGGGTCAATTAAAAAGGTTGTATCAGCATAGGTTACTTTAATCGTTGCATTGCGAATTTCTTGTATATGCGTAACTTTAGAAGTATCTCGCTGAACCACCTGATCCTTCGCATATAAATGGACTGAAGCCATTGCCAGAGAGAGTGCAATAACAGAGCTACTTAAAATTTTATTCATATTCCAGATCCAATCATTGAGTCATACTCGAATCATGATAGGAAAAATCAAATAATAAAATTGTCCTTAAGGACAATCATCGAAACTATTGGGACAACATGCTATATTTATTATTTTAGAGAGGTAGA
>NZ_VPEP01000104.1:0-1724 GCF_013417035.1 Acinetobacter sp. YH16053 | reverse complement strand
GCACGTGTAACTTGGTTCGGTGATTGGAAATATTTAGATAGAGATAAGCTAGGGCGTACTTTGCAGATCGGTTGCCGTACTTCAGATAAAATGCTTAGGGCTTATGAAAAAGGAAAGCAATTAGGGGATAAAAATAGCGACTGGTTAAGGGTTGAGGTTGAGTTAAAAGCAAAACATACAATTATCCCTTTTGATGCGATTATAAATCCCTCTGATTACTTCATTAATCTGTATCCGTGTTTTAAAGACCTGTTTAAATACGATGATCAGGTTCAATCAAAAATAGAATATGTAAAAAGATCATTGAAAATAAGTATAGAAAAAGGGGTGGATATATTTCGCCATCAATTCGGGCGTTGGTTGGGGTTCTTCCGTCAATGGTTCGGGGATGATGAAACATGTATACAGGCTTTGGCACATGATTTCAGTGTTCCAAAACGATTTAATATGACTAAACAGGATTGGACTAGGGTGCATCCTGATTTTTGTGTTCCTTAGGCTATTTGTGATTTGTGATTTTTAAGGGCGCACTTTACCATTGAATCAATGAGTGCTTAACAGAGATGGCGGAGTGCCATCGAACTGACGGACTATGAGTTACTAGCCTTTTCCTCTCTGATTACCAATTTGAAGGCATTTGCGCCTAATGACAGGTACAGCGAAGCCGAATGGAAGGGGAAGGTTGTGTGGTGTGTGGCGTACCGTGTACGCACACCCACACCACACAGCCTTGATTTATATTATTTGTTTAGTGTAGATTGTTTATTGCACGTAAGAAGCTAACAAGCGAAGTCCTGTGAAGTTAAAGACCTGAACGCAATAGATCGACAGGCACAAAAGCAGCAGGCATAAAAATGGGCTATCAGTGCGTCAACACCATAGCCCTTGATGAACATTAAGAAGGAATGTCCATGACTAAATTTTATGGGGAAAATACCCCTTTTACAACTGCTACACCTGAAAACTATTCTAAATTCGCCAATGATTTCCTGAAAAATCGGACTTTACCCACTGTCAGCCCGTGGGAGTGCCACGTTAGTAATACGTGGCAAAACTCGAAGGCTCAAATTCCATCTAACGAAGTCCTAAAAGATTGGCAAGCGGCTAACGAAGTAAAGTTGGTTATTGATGATCAAGGCAATCCAAAAATCCTACTGGTGTCTGCACCTGCTGAACATGAAATAGCGTTTATAGATTGGATTTCATTCTCCTTAAAGCGTTACACGTTTTCGGATCACTATATTGGACTCTCAGAAGAATTTATTAACGATGCCTGCATAGAAGCAATGGGGGAAAAGTTAGAGCAAATTTTCGGATTTAAAGTCGGTAAAAAAAGAAAAAATGGCAAAAACTTCTATGAACAATGTTATGAAATTATTAATCATGATGATGTCGTGGTCGGTGATCTCTGCATAGGTGGTCAAAACAACACAATGCTTGTGATGTTATCTGGTCAGGGTTGCTTGATGGGTGACTACGGCTGGCAAGAAAAGTTATATCAATTCTTAAATAAGGCGCAAGGCGCAAAAATTACAAGACTGGATTTAGCACATGATGACTACGATGGTACTTATTTAGATATTGATGATCTGAATGAAAGAGAAACGAACGGGGAATTTTACTATTTTGGAAAGCCTGCACGTGTAACTTGGTTCGGTGATTGGAAATATTTAGATAGAGATAAGCTAGGGCGTACTTTGCAGATCGGTTGCCGTACTTCAGAT
>NZ_VPEP01000103.1:0-1777 GCF_013417035.1 Acinetobacter sp. YH16053 | reverse complement strand
TAAGCTCTATTATGTTAAATGAAGTAAAATTCTATAGATTTTAATATCCATAGAAATCTTTTAGTATTTATTTTTAAAATGAAATTTCCCATTATGAGAAAACCAATAATTTTTTCGATCTTATTACTAATTTGTTCCTTTTCATATGCGGATGACAATAAACAATGTGATGGAATTGCATATGCAGCAGACACCTTGATGACTTTTCATCAAATGGGTTCAGACGTAGAAAAAGCTAAAAGTATTTATAGCAACCTCTTCAAAGAGGAAGGTGAAATTTTCAATCAGATAGTAGATGAAGTAAAGAAATCACCTATCTATACCAAAGAGGAAGAAGCAGAAAAAGCTATAGAAGATTTTAAAAATAAATGGAAAAACTATTGTATAGAAAACAATATAAAATGATTCGCAATTAAATTGATGATCTGCATAGTGATTCTAAAAATTTCCTAAAATTAACATAATACACCTTATACGAAGCCAAAAATGGGAGCTTTAAGCTCCCATTTTTAGTCTTTAATTCGCTTTTTCGCTTCGTCATAAACTATGCTATCAGCTCGTTTTCCGACGGTAATGAGCAGGATAACTACCTGATCATCTTTAACTTGATAGACAAGTCGGACACCAGCTTTTAATAATTTGATTTTATAGCAACCTGCAAGATCGCCTCTAAGCATATTCTTTGGAATATGTGGCTGCTCTATGACTTTGGCTAGTTTCTTTTTAAATTGATCTCTATAGCAACAGGGAGTTTTTCCCATTCTGCTGTAAAGTCCTTGTGACGTAAAAGCTTATAAGTCATCTAATGTGACTTCCTCAAACATCTCTTTAGGGTCATTAATGCGCTTACGGACAAGAGCTAACAATTCTTCATCTTCTTCTGAAAGCAAAGCTTTTTTGACAGGTAGTTTCCCAGTCGTAGCAACATACTCAAGAATACTAGTAAAGAAATCTGTAGGTGCAATACCTTGTTCTTTAAGGATGGAATAGGATTTTTCTTTAAGGGCTTCATCGACCCTGAAGTTAACAGTAGCCATCATATCTCCCAGTTATTTAATGTACTAGGAGTACTGTAATGCAAATTGCATTACAAGTCGACTTCGTATAACCGCCATTATGTTAAATATGAGCAATTTTGTACTAGATACTTTTAATTATATTGATAAGTTAGATTTTTTAATTTCTTAAAGGCACAACTTTGAAAACAATTGGTTTATTAGGCGGAATGAGTTGGGAATCTACAGATCTTTACTATCAACAAATCAATAAAATGGTTCAAATGAAGCTAGGAAAATTACATTCTGCTAAGGTTGTTCTTATCAGCGTTGATTTTGCTGAAATTGAAGAATTACAACATAAGGGACTCTGGGATGAAGCTGGATTTTATTTAAAAGATAAAGCTATTCAACTAGAAAAAGGAGGGGCCGATGGTATTGTACTTTGTACAAATACGATGCATAAAGTGGCTTCTTATATTGAGAATTCAACTACTATTCCATTTATTCATATTGCCGATGCAACAGCTACGGAAATTTTAAGTCAAAATATTAAAAAAATTGGTCTGCTTGGTACAGCTTTTACTATGGAACAAGATTTTTATAAAAACAGATTAGAAGAAAAAGGACTTGAAGTAATAACGCCAAATGAAACAAATAGAAAAGTTGTGCACGATATTATTTATAATGAATTATGTTTAGGGGTTATAAACAAAGAGTCTCAAAAGAAATATATCAATGTTGTCGAAGATTTAATATCTTCTGGAGCAGAAGGAGTTATC
>NZ_VPEP01000102.1:0-1792 GCF_013417035.1 Acinetobacter sp. YH16053 | reverse complement strand
ATTAACCGTTATGACTAAATCTGCTGAAAATATCGAAAAGAAAATTGAAGCCCAGTTAGAGAAACTGAAACAGTTAAAAGCACAGAAACAAGCTATCGAAGCAAGAGAACGTACCAAGCAAAAGGAACAGCAACGAAAAGATGATACTCGGCGTAAAATTCTGCTCGGTTCTTATTTGATTAAAAAAATGCAGAATGAAGCCAATAAAGAAAAAATACTCGCTGAACTCAACGAGTATTTAACAGAAGACAGAGATAGAGAGTTATTTAATCTTAAGTGTAATTAGTTTTTATTTTTATACGTTAAAACCATGCTCTACAAGCAAAGGAAAGAACATTTCAAAGTGTCTTTTTTCTGCTAGCATTTCAGCTAAAAGTTGTCCGAATTGTTCATAATTTCCAGTACCAATTAAGTGGCTATACTCACTTTGTACACGCTCATCATAGGCAAGTTTAGATCCAAACTTAAGACGTTGTGAATCAGTCATTCGGTTAAAAAAATCTCCTATATTTTTGTCTTTTTTAACTTCAGTTCTTATTTGCTTTTGCTTAAATTTGAATGAAAAGCCTGTAATTGAGCGCCCTTTTTTGTGTTGCTCATAAGTTGTTACGATGTCTGTATGTTCATTGATTTGTTTGATTGCTGGTTCTAATACACGCTTTTTGAAATCACACATCGCTGTATATTCAGTATTTTCAAGCCCAATTCTATTTCTAAAGTCACTTAACTCAATTTGTGGAACTTTGCCAACTTCGCGCCAAGCAATGATTAACTCATAAAGCCTAATAGCGTATTTACTTGTAAGCTGTGTGACCTGCTTAAGTTGATAACTAGTGAACTGTTGCTCAAGTCTTGTAATCAAAGGCACTACATCTGGTGCAAAAGTGATTTCTAATGTAGCTGAATCATCAATATATTTAATACGGCTTACCCATCTAGACTTAACAGTTCCTACATTTCCCTTTTTATCTTCTTCTTTAAATGAAAATTGACGATCAAACAGGTTTAGAACAGCACTTTTCAGTGCTTTGTAAGCACCATCGTTACTAACATTAAAACGACTAGCGTAATCATTAGCATGTATTTCTAACTTACTATCAGCAGTTATACCGTTACCTGTTTGTCTTGCATTAATGATTGCAAGAAGTATTAAGCGCTGTTCGGTTACTTCTAAATTATAACTAGCGTTCATTAATGCGTTATCTTTCACAACAAGCTCATTCTTCATCTTCAAAGCATATTATTATTCAAAGTAAGGACACTGTATAAAGTTATCATTAAAAGGTCAATATTAATTAAGTCCTTAAATCAAGACTAAATGTCCTTTTATAACCGACTAAATGTCCTTTTATAACCGACTAAATGTCCTTTTATAACCGACTAAATGTCCTTTTATAGGGCTTGAAACCCTTCTGTAGTAAGGGTTTAAGAGTGTCTAAAAGCATTTAAAAGCTTTAAAATATATATAAAAGCATAAGTGAGCATGGAAAACAGCCCTATGCCCTCGCTAAAGCTCGGACGTTTTAACCTCGCTAAAGCTCGGTTGAGGGGCTGTTTTTTTTAAATAGAAGTTGAGGATTTAATAAAAAAAGAAACTAGGCCTTCGCTTCGCTCAGTAATCTTTATGCTCGCTTCGCTCGTTTAGATTCTAATTAATACAGTTCGCACCCTTCGGGATGCTCTGTATCTTTCGTTATGAAGCAAAAGGGAGCTTGTAATCAGGGAAAAGGCAGGGGCAAAATTTTAATGCCAGGTGGTCGCTCGTAGACACTCGCTCGGCTCTTACTGGAAT
>NZ_VPEP01000101.1:0-1820 GCF_013417035.1 Acinetobacter sp. YH16053 | reverse complement strand
ATCCAACAATTGCTCGTGAGAACACATCAATAATAAATGCAGTATAAACCCAGCCTGAATTTGTTTGAATATACGTAAAGTCACTCACCCACAGTTGGTCAGGATGATCAGCAGTAAAATTACGTTTTACCAAGTCATCCGCTCGTTTTTGATCATCTCGGCTACGGGTGGTTTGTTTGTTCTTACCACGCCAAACACCTTTTATACCTAGCTTTTGCATTAATCGAGCAACAGTACAGCGCGCAATAATATAGCCTTCACGTTTCAGTTTTTGCCAGACTTTACGTACACCATACCGACCTGAACTTTCCTTCCAAATTCGTTTAATCTCCTCAGCATGATGCAAGTCATGTAAATCTCGCTTTGCTCGATGTTCTGGATTTTCACAGAGATCTAGAGTCCGGTAATAGGTTGAAGGTGCGATCGGTAAAATTCTACAAATCGCCTCGACTCCGTACAGCTCTTTATTATTATGGATAAAATCCACCATTATTTGTGTGGGCGGTCGAGCTCCGCCTGGGCGAAAAAAGCGGCTGCTTTACGTAGAATTTCATTGGCGCGTTGCAGTTCTTTATTTTCGCGTTCGAGTTGTTTGATACGTTCTTGGTCTGAAAGCTGCTGTACTTTAACTGGATTTTGTTTATCTAAATATTTTTGATACCAAACACGTAGTGTTTCAGGAGTACAACCCTTGCGCAGTATACTGCTCAGGGAGCAATAGCGGTGATCGCAGCCCAATTCGATGGATAATCTTTCTCGGATTCAATCAATAATTGAACCGCTCTTTCTCTGATTTCAGGGGTATATTTTACTTTTTTCATCGGGACATTCTCTCAGAAAGCTTGGTCTCCGACAAACCCGGTACGGTTCAAGGTGAGATTTCTAAAATATATGTAGACAAAAATTCAATCAAAACAGCACCAAATAATAATGATATTAGATATTTTTCTATAAAAGAAGTTCACTCAAATCCTAAAAATAATGTAGTGAAAAATAATTTAGCGATTGAATGTTCACAAGGTCTTTTCTTGAGCCCATTTACTAATCAATGGGAACCTATTTTTCAAAGAGGCTATATTATTGGTACTCTAAAAACCTATGAATATTATAGCTATACAACTGTTTGCGATGATGTCAGAGGAAAATATTCTAATAACATTATTATTAATACAAACAGAATTGGATTTTAATAATAGCCTAAGCAGAACAAGCTTCTCAAAAGCTCTTCTATAAAAATATAAAAACCTATAAAAGCAAAAGCACATGCTCTCAACTTCTCAACTCGTTACCCAAGCGTCGCACTTCGTGCTTTGGCTTTGGTGAACGGTTGAGAGAGTTTCGGCAATACTCTCCCTAAAGGCGGTCATTTAAAAAAATGACACATCCTTTAAGTATTGCCGATTTACCGCATATTCTTTTGGCTTCGGAGCCACGTATATCGGTCGTATCCGCACATAGCTTTGCAGACTATGCAGACAAGGACTAAAGGTCTTGCACCTTCTCCCACGCGCTCCCTGTCGAAGTATGGCGGTATCTCTGCGAGGGTTTCCCCAACATGCAACTTAACCAACCTATACAGCTACTCTTAACGCTCCGCTTTTGTGAGATTCCCCTGTAGCGGTTTAGCCTTTCGACTATCGCTACGTTGCACCAGTGACACTTATTCCCTCCACATGCAACGCATGCCAATCCCTAAAACGGACACGCAGAAGCAGGCAAAGCTCGATCTATGATGCTTATTTGATGATTTAAAACACGGATTAACGAAGACTTATCATTTTGAGACTTGATCTAAACACTGTTTATTGTGAAAATAGAGT